>NZ_JARJHW010000057.1:0-39472 GCF_040560175.1 Streptomyces panacea | reverse complement strand
AGACCCCGCTCCCTGATCCAGCCTGATCCAAACGACAGACCCTAAACGGCCGACCAGAAGACCCTGCGAATATCTCCCATCGCCGTGCACACCCAACCAACAAACACAAGGACAGTGGAGAAATGTCAACACAGACAACAGAGCCCTGGACGAAAAAGAGCCACAGGACGGCAACCACAATGCGGAACATGGTGGCACTTGTCGCCGCCGTCACGCTGTCAGGGACGTTGGCCGGTCCCGCCGCGGCGGACGACTGCGACCAGCAGTGCATGATCGACCGCGCGCGGACGGCGGAGCAAGCCAATGCGCTGCCCAGAACGTCGTTCTACGACCTGCCGGCCAACCTGCCCCCGGCGCCGGCTGGGGCCCTTGTCCGGGCCGAGGAGACCAGTGGCCATCAACTCGATCCCGGCATGAACGCGACGCGCATCCTGTACCACTCACGAAGCACGAAGGGCCGGGACGTTGCCAGCTCAGGTGTGGTCCTGACCCCCGCGGGCGATCCGCCGCCCGCCGGCTGGCAGGTAGTTGCCTACGCGCACGGCGCGAGCGGAGTCGGGCGCACCTGCGCGCCATCACTGATGAAGGATCTCCAGTACGGAGAGCACCTGCTGTCCATCGTCCGAGCCGGCTATGCCGTGGTCGCCACCGACTACGCAGGTCTCGGAGCCGACGGCCGGCACGAGTTTCTCTCGAAGCGGGCCGCGGCCAACGACGTCGTCAACGCGCTGCCCGCCGCTCGCACAGCGGTGCGCGGACTCAGCGGCGAATGGGTCGCACTGGGCCATTCACAGGGAGGGCACGCGGCCTTGGCCGTCGGTGAGCTGATGACCGAACGCGAACGGCAGGGCACGCCCGATCACGGCTACCGGGGGCTCGCCGCCATCGCACCTGCCACCGACCTCACCAAGCTCTTCGCCCGAACGGCGCTGATGCCCGAAGCATCAGGCCTCGTACCGGTGATCGTCACCGGCGCGGCGGCAAGTCTGCCGGGACTCCGCCCGTCGCAGGTGCTGACCCCCGCGGCGACGGCACGTCTGCACACACTGAGGACTGACTGCATAAGCGTCATCCAGGCGAGCTACAGCGACCTGACCGGCAACGCGCTCATCCGCCACGGCGCCGGGCACAGAATCGAGCTGTACTTGAGGCGGAACACCCCGGGAACCCTCCCCATCTCCGGACCTGTCCTCCTTCAGCAAGGGAGCGCTGACGTACTCACAACACCACCGGACTCATCGGAGCTCGCGGCCGGGCTCTGCCGCAAGGGCACGATCGTTGAGTACCGCACCTACGAGGGCCTCGATCACAATGGCGTAGTCATGCCAGCACAGCCCGACACCCTTTCGTGGATCGGTGCCCGGTTTGCCGCGCATGCCGCCCCCAGTACGTGCTCTCAGTAGCTGCTAGATTGCGCCTTTCTCATCGAACGGGAGACAGCGTGCCGAGAGGACACGGGTCCGGCCCGGCGAACGGCCGACGACAACGGATCTTCTGTCGGCTTGGATCTTCCTCCCACAGCGACCAATCCACTTGATTGTGGGTACGGCGACTGGAAGCCGGCCAGGCGATTCATGCCGGCGTCGTCACACGCTCCGGACGCCCCGGGCCGGGCCACGAAGGTCGAGAGTCGGGGATATCCAGGACGGTCTCGGGCGCACCTTGGACGTAAAGCGTGCCGAGGATTTGTTCCGGGCGAGCTACGCAGCAGCGTGAACGGTTGCCGGGCATCTGGCCATATGCGTTTCGTGGTTGGTCTGTGCTCGGTCCGGGTGGTGCCTTTCGACGTACGGGCAGGTTGCGGCGGTGGACTGTCAATGGTGCGTGGGATCGCCGGGTTGGCGAACCGGCGATCCCACGCTACGTTGCCCCGTCTTGGCGTTGCCTCGTTATCTGTCGGCCCGCTCGTTACCCTGCGGGCAGTTCTTGCCGAGCGGCCGGGCCGGCGTGAGTCATGACGCCGGGGTGCTGGCGGTCAGCGTGCGCTCTGGTCACGACCAGGCCGTGCGGATGGTGGCCCGTGGTTTGTTTGCCGGGATTGTGAGTGGGGTGCCTCATCGGAGTTGTGCTGGTCCTGGGCGCCGGTGTCCAACTGTCCAGTGCGATGGGTGTTCTGCCTTCAGGCGTTCGTGACTTCCCGCACCGTCAGGATGCGGTCATCATCCTGTGTCGTCTGGGCGGTGGTCGGCGAGGACTGTCAGCAGGTTCTCGATCGAGGCGAGCCGGGCCCGCAATGCCTCGATGTCACCGCGGGTGGCGCCCTGTTGGGCGGTCTTGAGGGTGAGGAGTAGTTGTCCGTCCGGTTCGAGCCGGCCCTCGGCGATGTCGCTGATGCCGTCGCCGTTCTGCAGACGGACCGCGTGCTCGATCTCGGAGGGGCGCAGGGCCAGGTGCCGCAGAGCCCGTTGTTTCAGTTTGCCCTTGGCCACGATGACGGTGGCTGTTCCTTCGAGCAGCCTCGCGGCCCGTGGATCGCGAGCCAGCCAGCGGGTCACCGCGGCGTTGACGGCCACCAGTGTGACGGCTCCGACCGCTCCGCCGAGAAGGCTGTTGTCCGGGCCGATGAGCGCGTTCTGCACCACGTTCGACAGCAGGAAGATCACCACGACGTCGAAGGTGTTCACGCCCGCGAGACCGCGTTTCCCGGACAGGCGGAACAGAACCACCACCATGGCGTAGACCGCGACCGTGCGGATGATCTTCTCCACGATCGGGATCTGGACGGTGAGCATGTCGTGCCACACGGCAGGGAACTCCTCAAAGGACGTGAGTGCGGGACTCGTCTCTCGGCATCCCACGATGGCTCGTCAGTCATCATTCGTCTCAAGCGCTGCGGTGCTCGGCACACGCTGGCTGACACGCATACCCCAACGGCAGCGCGCCCCGAGTGGTAATGGCAGCGCTTCTCACGACCACTGCCGGTGTGGCCCTGCTTGTGGATTCGCCTGAGCCGTGAGCCGCCGGACGGGCCCCTGGCACGGTGACAGGGCCGGACCGGTGTCAGCCGCGGAATCGCAGGGGGTAACCGGTTCTTTGGGGAGATCGAAGAGCCAGCGGTGACCGGGGCCTGCGGCGCGGGCGTCGCCACGTGACCGCTGTACACAAGGAACTTGAGGCGAGCGACGTGACGACAGCAGCGTAGGCGGCGGTCACTGGGGCGGGGAAGATCAGGTTGCTGACCTCCGGGGTTCTCGTCGGCTCGCACAGCGGGGCCGCGACCTTGTGAGGCGGCCGGGGAACCCTGCGCCCTGTGTCACCCCTACCTGCTCTGGAGGTTCTTCGTTCCGCAGCCCCGAGGCCAATGGCGGCGGGCAGCGTGAAAGGACCGGCGAGTACCACAGTCCACCGGGGGGTCGCCATACCTGGGCCCCGCGTGCACGATGTCGCCGTACTCCTTACAACGTCGCCGCTTCAGCGTGCACGCGCTGCGCTCATTCCTACGGGCCCGTGCACTGTCTGACAAGTGATCAGCGCAGGGTTCACAGAGCCAGCGGTCGGAGGATTGCGGGGCTGTGGGGCGGGGCGGGCTCAGGTGTCGTCGTGGTTGAGGGTGCTGGCGATGCGTTCGGCGAGGGCGCGGCGTAGTTGGGGGGTCAGCCGTTCGGCGGTGAGGGATTCGTACAGCCACAGGCCGTCGGCGGCGAGGCGGGCGATGAACTGGTCGAGCGCGGCCGGGTCGTCGGCGTCGGTGGTGGTCAGGGGTGGGGCCCATCGTTCCATGACGGCGTCCCAGGGGGCCGCGTGTCCGGGAGTTGTGGATCCTTCGAGCATGAAGAGGAGCTCGGCCCGTGTGGCGCTCTGTGTGGTGACGCGGGTGTAGGCGGTGAGCCTCTCGGGTGGGGTTGCCTCGTGGGCCGGTTTTCCCGCCGCCGCGGCAATTTGCGCCTCCCATTGGTCGGCGAGGTGCTGGTGGATGGCCTGGACGAGGTCGTCGCGCGAGGCGAAGTGGTAGAGGAGTCCGCCCTTGGTCAAGCCGGCCTCGGCGGCGACGGAGTCGAAGGTGACGCTCTTGACGCCTTCGCGCTCCACGACGCGGGCGGCCGCTTCGAGGATCTGGGTTCGTTTGCTGGTCCGCATGGATGCTCCCGGGGCGGGGTGTCAGTGGTGTGTGGGGGTGGACAGGGCTGATCCGGGGCCGTGGCGGCGCAGGAGGAGGCCGGTCACGATCGTGCCGATGGCCATGACGGCGGTGACTACGATCATCACGGTGAGGTAGGCGCTGTCGAATGCGGTGGATGCGGCCGTGATCAGCGACGGGTTGTCGTCCCCTGCCAATGCGAGCGCGCTGTCGAGGCTGTCGCGCGCGGAGTCCGGGACTCCGGAGGGCAGGTCGATGGTCGCTGTGTAGACGGCGGTCAGCAGACTGCCGAGCAGCGCGACCGCGATGAGGCTGCCGAACTCGTAGGACACTTCCTCCACGGAGGAGGCCATGCCCGCGCGGCGGGCCGGGACGTTACCGATGATCGCGCTGGATGCCACGGACATGGCCGCTCCGAGGCCGGCGCCGGTGATGAGCAGCCCGGTGATGAGCAGTCCCATGCTGGTGTCGAAGTTCAGCAGGATCAGCACGGCGCCGACCGTGCTGAGGGCCAGACCACCCGCGACGATGGGCAGCAGGCCGACCCGGTGCAGGCTGGCGCCGCCGGCCATGGCCGTCGGCAGCGCCCCCAGGGCGACGGCGGCGACCAAGAGCCCGGCGCGCAGCGGGGTGAAGCCTTCCACGAGTTGGAACCGCTGTGTGGTGATCAGCTGGATACCGGCGATGGCGAACATGGAGAACCCGGCGGCCAGGATTCCGGCGAGGAAGGCCCGGTTGCGGAAGATCGCGAAGTCCAGCAGGGGATAGGGGAGGCCGCGCTGCCTCCGGGCGAAGGCCAACCCGCCGACAGTGGCCGCGAGGACGGCAGCGGCGATGAACAGGGGTGCGGGGTCGGTTTTCGCGGTTTCCTTGATCGCGATCACGAGGCCGACCAGGGCGACTAGCGCGAGGAGCGAGGAGGGCAGGTCCCAGCGCTTGGTGGGGTCAGCGTCGTTGGGCGGCGCGAGGACCAGCGTGGCGACCAGTGCCGCGATGACGAAGGGGACGTTGATCAGGAAGACCGACCCCCACCAGAAGCTTTGCAGCAGGAGCCCGCTGATGATGGGGCCCAGTGCGCTGCCCACGAGTGCCAGGGTGCCCCAGATGGCGATGGCCACGTTGCGCTCGCGCTCGTCCTCGAACGTGATGCGGATCAGGGCGAGCGTCGAGGGCATCATCGCCGCCGCGCCGACGGCCAGGAACGCCCGGGCCGCGATCAGGGTCTCCGGTGTCGGCGAGAACGCGGCAGCCAGCGAGGCGGCGCCGAAGACCGCCAGGCCGATCAGGAACATCCGCCGATGTCCCACCCGGTCCCCCAGCGTTCCGCTGCCCAGCAGCAGCCCGGCCATCACCACCGGATAGGCGTTGATGATCCACAAGCCCTCGGAACTGTTCGCACCGAGATCCTCCACCAGCGTCGGCAACGCCGCGTACAGGATCGAATTGTCCAGCGTGATCAGCAGGAGCCCTGCACTCACCACCGTCAGCAGCAGCCAACGCCGCCTTGCACTCAGAACCATCCCCGCGCAACCTCTCCCTCAGCACTGCCCTGCCCATAGCTCATAACTGTACCTTCCGGAAGGTACAGTTATGAGCATGCGATAGAGCAGGGGATGAGCTGCCCTTTTGTGGTCGACCGGTGCGGGGCATCCCGGACAGGGGCATGGAAAAGTTTGATGACCCAGCCAGGCGTACGCTCCCGCGCCGCGATCATCTTGAGTCGGCGTCAGCATGGCCTGGCTCATCACCCCCTCCTTCAATGGCGGCCTCCGCTGGCGCTCACACCGGTATCGGCGGTCTCTCTCTGTCGGGGCGAGCGGGCCCTGTGGCTGCGCCCTCGCACTTCCGGGCCAGGGCATCGTGAAATGGGCCAACCGGCCGATGCTCGGCGGGACCCGCACTCGTTCTTTGGAGTGGCGCAGCGGTTCGTACCTGGACGGGTCAGGCGACGGCGGATGTCTGCCCGCCGGGCTGCGGCGGCCGGGGGCGCGGATGTCGCCTCGGCGTACGCCTTCGACGATCGCCTTGTGCTGGCTCCTCGGGGCGGCTGAGGGGATGGTAAGGGGGCTGCCGGTGAGGGTGTGCCACTCCTCGGTGTCGGTGTACCAGGGGGTACCCGTTGGGCCGGGGCGGTGGCAAGGAGGGTGAGGGTCTCCGGTGATGGCGCCGACCTTGTCGGTCATCGCCTCTCCGGAGCCTGCGGTGACGTCGCTGGTGAACTGGGCCGGCTGCTCTGGGGCGTTCATGCGTATGTGCCGAGCATCTCGCTCAGCGCGTTCTTCTCCTCGTCGGTGACGCTGAGGTTGTAGACGTGCTTCGCGTGGGTCCAGGCCCGTGAGTACGGGGGCCAGTAGGACTTCAGCGGGGGCTTCCGCAGATCCGGCGTCTGGTCGCCCTTGGTTTGGTTCGAAGTGCGCAAGTTCGGACGCTCGGGCCGGGACAGTTGGTTGTCACCCGTCATCTCCCTTCGTCACGCGCATCCTGTCTGGCGGTTCTTGCGACCGGACTGGCGGTGTGTCGACCGCGCGGGCCCTGGCCGTGGCGCGTGTCCTGGGTGGTCATCCGCATGGCCGGACGATGGCGGCTGTGGTGTCAGCGGCGGCGAGGCTGGCGTAGCGGCGCTGGTCGGAGCGGGCGAACCCGGCTTGAGCAGGACCGCCGCGCCGGCTGTTCCGTTGCCGAGGTCAACTATCTCTCCATGCGCCTCTCGAAAATCTATGTTGGCCGGAGTAGACATTGGGTGGTGGTGTGGTTATGGTTTCTCTTGTAGCCCAGAGAGACAGCAGGGCCTGGCAGAGACGAACTGCCGGGCAGCGTGACTGCAGTTGTAGTTCGCAGGGCGGTGCGGTGGTGGAGTTCCGAAGCCAGGGTTGTTGCAGGACGGCGACGGGACTGGCGGCCGGACCGGGTGGCCCGCAGTGATCAGGGGCCGCCATGAGCAGGACCGCAGTTCGGTAAGCGCGGTTCGCAGTACTCGGCAGTGAAGAGCAGCACCTCGGTGAAGGCGTCGGCTGCGGACGCGCGCATCGGGAGGTTCGGCAGTGGGGTTCTAAGCCAGAGCAGACGCAGGACGGGCGACGGGGCTGGCTGCCGGAGAGTGGCGCTGTCACAGGCCACGGAGCAGTACGCAGGAGAGCAGTATCAGCAGTAGGTAAGTGAGTGATCCCAGAGGGAAGAAACGGAGGAGTTGAGCGCCATCAGGATCGCCCGGGCGGAAGTTTTGAGCCCGGGTACCGCAGGACATCGATAGTGAGGTGGTCTCCGGTCAAGCAACCGCGATCCCCGCATTCCCCGTCCTCTCCCGGACGGTCGTGCGGACACAGAGGGCCGGCGCAGTATCAGGGCCGGCAGATGGTGTAGCAGTTCCTTCGGGGCCCGGGTGCCGTACGGCACCCGGGCCCCTCCACGCGTTCCACAGAGAGGTGCAAATGACAGCAGACGACTCGTTCGGCCGTCTCGACGACGACGACTACCCCGCCTACACCATGGGCCGGGCCGCCGAAATGCTCGGCACCACCCAGGGCTTCCTCCGCGCCATCGGTGAAGCCCGCCTCATCACCCCGCTGCGCTCCGAGGGCGGCCACCGCCGCTACTCCCGCTACCAGTTGCGCATCGCCGCCCGCGCCCGGGAGCTCGTCGACCAGGGCACCCCCATCGAGGCCGCCTGCCGCATCGTCATCCTCGAAGACCAGCTCGAAGAAGCCCAGCGCATCAACGAACAGCTGCGCGGATCGAAGCGCGCACCCCACCGCAGAACGGGTTCCTGACAACTCGCGGCTCCGAGTCCCTGCACATCACGGAGGCCGGGCATCGCGGCCCGGACCGTCACCCCGCGAGCTGACCTGCCGTCCCCGCCCATCCTCGAGCCAAGGACCCTGGAGAACCCGACCCCGCGTCGGGCCGCCACCATGTCCACCGGCCGACCCAGCCTCGAACAACCCCGCTCAGTCACCCGGCAACCCCCAGCGGAAACGGCGAGGTTGGCGCCGGATGTCCAGGCCCTGCCACCCGGGGGCCGTACGATCTGTTCCCGCACCGCGCTGCCCGGCGGTCCCGATATACGTTCGGATCAGGCGGCTGCATAAGGTGTGTCCCGTGCCTGGCGAGACTGACCTGCGGAGACTTCTGATCGACATGCGGCCGGAGCTGAATCCGGGGCGCTACGTGTTCACCACTGTGGCCGGTGGCGTTCCCCCCGGGGTCTCCCCGGTCGTCACAGTGGCCGAACGCGAGGGCCTCACTCTGGTCCTGAGCCAGGAGGAGGCCGAGGCCGCGGGGCTGGGGTACGACTACGTGGCCGGCTGGCTGGTACTCCGGGTGCACTCCGCTCTGGACGCGGTGGGCCTGACCGCCGCCGTCGCCCACGAACTCGCCAGGGCCGGGGTCAGCTGCAATGTGGTGGCTGGGTTCCACCACGACCACCTCTTCGTGCCGTACGAGGTGGCGGACCGTGCCATGGCCCTGCTCGAAGGGCTCTCCCGCAGATCAGCGGCCGGCCGCGCGTACTAACATAAGTGGTTTGTCCGGGAGGGGCTTTCGGGGTGCTCGGGACGATAATCCGGGCCGTTTCCGGGTGCTCCGGGCGCGTACATTCCCTTCCTACCGTCGGGAGAGGACTGAACGAATGACAGCATCCGCGCACAACATCGGGACCATTGAGGTGGTGGGGGCGCGCACCAACAACCTCCGCGATGTCACCGTGAGCATTCCCAAGGGACAAGTGGTCGCCTTCACCGGGGTCAGCGGCAGCGGCAAGACCTCGTTAGCGATCGACACCATTCACAGCGAGGCACAACTCCGCTACCTGGAGGGGCTCTCGCCGTTCATCCGGCAGTACATCACTCAGCGCAACCGCCCCAAGGTGGACCGCGTCCTCGGACTCGGCGCGACCCTCGCCGTCGATCAGCGGCGGCTCAACCGCAACCCCCGGTCCACCGTCGCCACCATCACCGGCATCGACGGCCACCTCGGACTGCTGTACTCCCGGCTGCCCGGCATCGGCCCGGACGCGGTTCCCGGCGACGGCCACCTCACCACGGCCCACTTCGACCGGCACACTCCCGAGGGGAGCTGTTCCGACTGCCACGGCGTCGGTGGTCGCTGGCAGGCACGGGAAGAACTGATCATCACCCACCCGGAGTTGCCCCTCTTCGAAGGAGCCTCCCCCTGGTACGCGAAGTGGCGATCCGGAGAACACGCCTTCATTCCCGCCCTGGCCGAGAAGCGCGGCGTGGACCTCGCACGGCCCTGGCAGTCGCTGCCCGAGGCCTTCCGGCACAACGTGCTGCACGGCACGGGTGACGAGAAGATCGAGGCCACCGTCGACATGCCGAACAAGAACGAGACGTCCTCCTGGACGTACACCTCCAGCGAGCCGCTGCGCGGAGCGCTCGCCGAGGTGGAACGGGTCTTCGCGAACGCCGCGACGCCCAGCGCCAAAGAGCGCTACCTGCCGTACATGCGCAAGATGCCCTGCGCCACCTGCGGCGGCTCCGGCTACGACGACATCGCCAGGTCGGTACGGCTCGGCGGGCTCGCCTACCCCGAACTGCTGGAGGTCGATGTCCGCGAGGTACGCGCCTGGGGGGACAGGGTCACCGCCGACCTCGGCACCGGACAGCGCGCGGTGGGCGAGCCACTGCTCCAGGACCTGGCCCGCAGACTCCGGGTGCTGGACCGGCTGGGCCTGGCCCACATCCAACTGTCCCGCGGCGCGGCCACGCTGTCCGGCGGCGAACTCCAGCGAACCCGGCTCGCGGCCCAGCTCAGCACCGAACTCAGCGACATCATCTTCGTCCTGGACGAGCCAGGGACCGGCCTGCACCCGGCGGACAAGGCGCACCTGCTCGACATCGCGCTGGAACTGCGGGGGGCCGGTAACACCGTGCTGCTCGTCGAGCACGACCCGGAACTGATCGCCCGCGCCGACTGGGTGATCGACATGGGACCGGGCGCCGGGCGGCTCGGCGGCGAGGTGCTCGTCTCCGGCAGACCCTCGGACGTCGCCGCACACCCCCACTCACTGACCGGTCACTACCTCGCGGGGAAGGGGCCGCGACTGCGCCGTGCCCGCCGACCGGTCGGGGACCGCACCGACTGGGTGGAGTTGCACGGGCTGTCCGCGCACAACGTGACCGCGGACGTGGTCCGTTTCCCCGTGGGTCGGCTGACCTGCCTGACCGGGGTCAGCGGCAGCGGCAAGAGCAGCCTGCTCGGCGCGCTCGGTGCCGGGATGGAGGCGGCCCTGAACGGAACGGCGGCCGACACTGTCCGCCGGGTCACCGGAGGCGAGGGCTTCAGCTGGGTCGCCGTGGTCGACCAGGAGCCGATCGGCCGGACCCCCCGGTCCAACCCCGCCACGTACAGCAAGGCCTTCGACATCGTCCGCAAGCTGTTCGCGGAGACCGACGAGGCACGCAAGCGTGGCATCAAATCCTCCTGGTTCTCCTTCAACACGGCGAACGGCGGACGCTGCGAGACCTGCACCGGGTACGGCCGCAAGCTGGTGAACATGCACTTCCTCCCGGACGTGTGGGTGGTCTGCGACGCCTGCGAGGGCCGCCGCTACACGCAGGAGGCACTGGAGATCACCTACGAGGGGCTGACCATCGACGGGGTGCTGGAACTGACCGTCGCCGAAGCCGTGGAACGCCTCACGGAACAGAGGCAGTTGGCGGAGACGCTGGAGGCCCTGGACCGGGTCGGCCTCGGCTATCTGCAACTCGGCCAGAACGCCACGGAACTCTCCGGCGGCGAGGCGCAGCGTCTGAAGCTGGCCTCGGCGATCCAGCGTGGCGCGGCCGGCCGCAAGGCAGGACTGGTCGTACTCGACGAACCTGTCTCCGGCCTGCACCCCTCCGACATCCAGCGCATGGTGGCCGCCTTCGATCTGCTGCTGGACTCGGGCAACACCGTGGTCGTCGCCGAGCACGACATCCCCGTCGCCGCCTCCGCGGACTGGGTGATCGACCTGGGGCCGGGCGCGGGCCCGGACGGCGGGGCGGTGGTCGCGGCGGGCTCCCCGGAGGAGGTCGCCGGCGCCGACACCCCGACCGCAGGTTTCTTCCGCCGGTACGCGGCGGGACTGCCGCTGCTGGGGGAGTCCGGCGACCGATCAGGTAACTGACCTTCGACGGTGGGCAGTTGAAGCCCCGCGCCCGGCCGCGATCGCACGCGGTCAGGCGCGGGGCGAGGTCAGCTCCAGGACGGTGATGTCCGGCTCGGCGCCCAGCCGGACCGGCGGCCCCCAGAAGCCGGTGCCGCGGGTCACGTAGAGCAGGGTGTCGCCGTGCCGGCTCAGCCCGGCCACGTTCGGGTCGGCCAGGCCCATGAGGTGGGTGAAGGGCCACAGTTGGCCGCCGTGGGTGTGGCCGGACAACTGGAGGTCCACCCCGTACCGGGCGGCCTCGTCGACCTGCGCGGGCTGGTGGGCGAGGAGTACGACGGCCCGGTCCCGGTCGCGTCCGCCGAGCGCGGCCTCGTAGTCCGGGCCCTCGTCGTGCTCGGCGCCGCTCTCGTCGTCGACCCCGGCCAGGTCGAAGCCGGGCAGGGCGACCCGCTCGTTCCGCAGTGTGCGCAGCCCGAGCTCCCGGACGAACCGGACCCACTGGGCGGCGCCCGAGTAGAACTCGTGGTTGCCGGTGACGAAGAACGCGCCGTGGGTGGCCCGGAGGTCCGCGAGCGGTTCGGCGGCCCGTCCCTGGTCGGCCACGTCCGCGTCCTCCACCAGGTCGCCGACGAGAGCCACCAG
Source organism: Streptomyces panacea (assembly GCF_040560175.1). Taxonomy (NCBI): domain Bacteria; kingdom Bacillati; phylum Actinomycetota; class Actinomycetes; order Kitasatosporales; family Streptomycetaceae; genus Streptomyces; species Streptomyces panacea. The sequence goes on along the minus strand of NZ_JARJHW010000057.1, from coordinate 27,644 downwards.
GTCCGGTTCGGTGCCGTTGAGGAGGTCCACCAACTGCCTGGTGCGGTCCCGCCCCACCAGCACGTTCAGATGGATGTCGCTGATCAGGGCGATCCGGAAGCCGTGGGCTGCCGGGTCGAGCCGGGCGAGCGGAACGGTGATGTGCTTGATCCGGGGAGGGCCGAGCGCGGTGTACGCGCCGTACCCCACGGTGGCGGTGGCGGCGGCCCCGGAGGCCAGCGCGACGGCCCGGCCGACGAACAGCCGCCGTGAAGGATGGAGAGGGGCGGCGGACGCGGGCTCGGGGGAGTCCGTAGCGGAGGCAGGCTCGGGGGAGCCCGTACCGGACACGGAGTCCGTACCGGGCGTTGCGGGCACGGTAGCCGCGGCGGTCGCCCGCCGCCGTTCCACCCGCAGGAGGATCACGCGGAACACTTCACCGACCAGCAGCGCCAGGGCCAGATAGAGGATCCCCGCCATCCACACGAAGCCGGGCCAGCCGACCGCCGTGGCCAGCGGCGCGGGCAGCGCCCGCTCGCCGGGCGGCGCGGCCACCAGCAGCAGGCCCAGCAGGACGATCAGAGCGGTGCCGCCCCGGCGCCACGCGGAACCGGGAGTCGTGGTGTCGCGGACCATGCGCCGCCACACGTAGTAGTGGACGCCGGCCAGGACCGGCAGCACGAGCGCGACGAACAGCGCGGAGGACACCGGACCCCCCGATCAGCGGGCGATCGGGTGCGGCTCACCGCACCAGTGCCGCAGTGCCCTGGTCAGTCCCCGGCCGGGGTCGGCGCCCGCCCAGGCCACGTATCCGTCGGGCCGGATCAGCACATGCGCGGGCCACCTGGCGCCGAGGGGCTGGGCGAGTACACCCGTACGCAGCCGGGCCTCCCAGCCGGCGGCGGCGGGCGGGCAGCCGTCCGTGCCCGTCAGCACGAAACCGCCGCCCCTGAACAATTCGTACAACCGCTCCGGGCCGCCGGGAGCCGCCACGAGGGGCCGGTCGGGCACCCGCAGGCCCGTCCACCGGTCACGCCCAGCCGCCGGGTAGCGCAGGGTCAGCCCCGACAGGTGCAGTACGTTCAGCCGGTGGACCGGCTTGATCCGCATCGACCACATCGCGGCCTTCCGCAGCAGCCGGGCGGGGAGGCTGTCCGAGGTCTCGAAGCGGAAGGACAGGTCGGTCTTGCGGAGCGTCTCAGCCGCGATCGGGTAGCGCTCGGCCTCGTAGGTGTCGAGCAGGTCCTCCGGCGCCCACCCGTCGAGCACCGCCCGTAGTTTCCAGCCCAGGTTGAACGCGTCCTGGATACCGGTCTGAAGCCCTTGTCCGCCGGACGGGATGTGGGTGTGCGCGGCGTCCCCGGCGAGTAGCACCCGGCCGACCCGGTACCGCTTGGCGTGCCGCTGCGAGCTGCGGAATCGCGACAGCCACAGCGGGTCGGTGATGCCGATGTCCAGGCCCAGGATGGCTGCGCAGCTCTCGCTGAGATCCTCCAGGGTCAGCGGCTCGTCCGCGGGGACGGTGAACTTCTCCCGGTCCAGGACGATGACCCGGTACGTGCCGTCCCGGAACGGGAACAGGGCCGCCATGCCGCGCCGGTTGATCCTGGCGTACTCGGCCGGTCCCGGCGGACTGCTCAGCCGGGCGTCGGCCATCATCAGCGACTGGTCGTAGTTCCACCCGTCGAACCGCACTCCCAGGACCTCGCGGACGGTGCTGTTCACCCCGTCACAGCCGACGACGTACTGGGCCCGGACGGTGGTCGGACCCTCCGGGCCGGTCAGGTCGACCACGACCCCGTCGTCGTCCTGCGACAGCCCGGTCATCTCGGTACCGGGCAGCAGCACCGCGCCCGCCTTCTCAGCGGCTATCTGCAGCGCGTCCTCGGTCTTCGCCTGCGGGATGGACAGGCTGAACGGGAAGCCGGTGTCGAGCAGTCCGTAGTCCAGGTAGCCGTCTTCGTTGCCGAGCGGGGGGTGCGGGCACTCCAGGCCCCAGGCCAGGACGTCGTCGATCCGGCCCCGCATGTCGAGGAGTTCCAGGGTGCGGGGTTCGACCGTGCACGCCCGGGACAGCCGGGCGCGCCGGGTGCGTTTGTCCACCATCTGGCAGGAGATGCCGAACCCGGCCAGTTCAGCCGCGAGCGCGAGCCCGGCGGGCCCGCCGCCGACGATGAGCACCTGTGGGGACGGCGGCATCTGCAGACTCCTTCGGATCGGCTGGTCCCGCCGCACGGGGAGGGTGCGGGGCGCGCGCAGGGCCACGGCAAGGGCAAGGGCGGCCGGACGTCCGGTGCGGAGCCGCTCCCCGCCGGACGCCAGCCAGTTAAGGGGCGGTCCGTGGCGGACGCAACCACGGTGAGAACGAGGTGAGAGGCGCCGGAGAGCGGCGGTCCGCCGATGAGAGCGGTTCGAGCACCAGGTTGAGAACGGGGGGCCATAGCGTGGCGGCCGATCAGGTGGTGTCCATGCAGTCCAGCCCGCAGGGGGGCGTCAGGCCATGACCGCGCATCCGCCGGAACCACCTCGCGCACCGGCCGCCCCGGAACCACCGGCCGCCACGAAGCCACCGGCCGGCCCGGAGCCCGAGGACCTGGAATCCCTGCTGACCATCCGCCACTTCGAGAACCTGCTGCTGCGGATGTTCGCCGAGGGCAGACTCAACGGCACCACGCACACCTGTCTGGGGCAGGAGTACGTGCCGGTGGCACTGGCCCCGCTGCTGTCGGGCGACCACGTGCTCAGCAACCACCGCGGCCACGGCCACTACCTCGCCCTGTTCCGCGATCCCGCCGGACTGCTCGCGGAGATCATGGGCCGGGCCGGCGCGGTGTGTTCGGGCGTCGGGGGCAGCCAGCACATCCGCCGCCGGAACTACCTCTCCACCGGGGTGCAGGGCCAGAGCCTGCCGCTGGCTGTGGGCATCGGTCTGCGCTGCAAGCGCGTCAAGTCCGGCCGGATCGCCGCCGTGTTCGTCGGCGACGGCACCTGGGGCGAGGGAGCGGTGTACGAGGCGCTCAACATGGCCGCGCTGTGGCGGGTGCCGGTCCTGGTGGTCGTCGAACACAACGCGGTCGCCCAGTCCACCCCGACGCACCTCCAGATGGCCGGTTCGATCGCGGACCGGGCCGCCGCCTTCGGTATCGACTTCCTGGAGATAGCCGGCCATCAGGTGCCGGAGATCCGCGAACGGCTCGCCCCCGTGGTCCGCCGGGTCCGTGAGGAACACCGCCCGGCGGTCGTGCAGTTCACCACCCGCCGGCTGGGTCCGCACAGCAAGGGCGACGACACCCGCGCCCGGGCGGAGATGGACCGCCTCTGGGCGGAGGACTGGCACCGGGAGCTGATCGACCGGCTGGGCGAGCCGTTCCGGGAACTCGACGCGCGGATCCGCGCGGACCTGGAACAGCTGGCCCGGGAGGTGGAGGCACGGCCGCCCGCCGCGTGGACGGGGTCCGGTCTCCCGGACACGAGGATGGAGTAACCATGGCCGAACCGACCGAACCGACTGAACCGGGCGAATCGACCGAACTGACGGGCCTGGTGGCCGATGTGCTCCAGCTGGCCCCCGCCGAGGTGACCGACGACACCGGGCCCGCCACCTCGGCGGCCTGGACCAGCCTGCGGCACGTCCAGATCGTCGCCCGTGTCGAGCAGACCTACGGCGTGAAGCTCACCTCCCGTGAGGTACGCGGCTGCCGGACCGTCGGCGCCCTGCGCGGAGTCCTCGCCCAGAAGCGGGAGGCGCCGTGACCGCGCGCCCCGCGCCCCGGGTGGTGGAGGCACTCAACGGCGCCCTGCACCGGCTGTTCGACGAACGGCCCTCGCTGCACCTGCTCGGTGAGGACGTACTCGACCCGTACGGCGGCGCCTTCAAGGTGACCCGCGGCCTGTCCACCCGCCACCCGGACCGGGTGCTCGGCACCCCGATCAGCGAGGCGGGCATCACCGGCGTCGCGGGCGGTCTCGCCCTCGCGGGTGACCAGGCGGTCGTGGAGATGATGTTCGGCGACTTCGCCGCGCTCGCCTTCGACCAGGTGCTCAACCTGATCTCCAAGTCGGTGACCATGTACGGGGAACGGGTGCCGATGCCGGTCGTGGTGCGCTGCCCGGTGGGCGGCAACCGCGGGTACGGCCCCACCCACAGCCAGAGCGTGCAGAAACACTTCCTCGGCATTCCCAACCTGGCGCTGTACGAGACGAGTCCGTTCCACGACCCGTACGCGCAGCTGTCCGAGGGCCTCGACCACGGGCCCGCGATGCTCTTCGAGGACAAGGTTCTCTACACCCGGCGGGTGTTCCGCGACGGGGTGGTGGACGAGCACCACAGGTACACGCTGCTCGGCGGGCCGACCGGCTGGGCGCACGTCACCCCCGTGGACGCGGCCCCCGCCGACGTGGTGCTGATGTGCCCCGGCGGGACCGCGCACCGGGCCCTGGAGGCCGCCCGGCTGCTACGGCGCCAGGGGCTGACCACGCACGTACTGGTCCCGGCCCGGCTCTACCCGCCCGATCTGGAACCGGTGCTGCCGTTGCTGGCGGGCGCCCGGCTCGTCGCGGTGGCGGAGGAGAGCACCGCGGGCGGCACCTGGGGCGCCGAGATGGCCGCGCAGGTGCACGGGAGGATCTGGGCGGAACTGCGTGCGCCCGTACTGCCGTTGTCGTCGGCCGATTCGGTGGTGCCGACCGCCCCGCACCTGGAGGCGGGGGTGCTGCTGGGGGCCGAGCGGATCGCCGAGGAGATCGAGGCGGCCGCGGCCCGCTCCCTGCCGCCCCGCGCGCCGGCCGCGCCCGCGCAGGCCGCAGGGCCCCTGGCCACTACCGTCCCGACGGGACCCGCACCGGGCGTCACCGAGCCGGAGGGCGTCGAGCCCGTGGCCGGGGTGCCGGTCGGTGTGCCCAAGCTCAACAACAACGACACCACCTATCTGGTGCTCCAATGGCTCGTCGAGGATGGCGCACGGGTCGCCGAGGGCGATCCGCTGGTCGAGGTGGAGACCTCCAAGGCGGTCGAGGAGATCGTCGCCCCGGCCGCCGGGCACCTGCGGGTGCGCGCCGCCGAGGGCACCGAGATCGGTGTCGGGAAGCTCCTCGCCGAGCTGTTCGCCGAACTGCCCACGGCCCCGCCCGACACTTCGTCAGCCGCCGCGCCGGGGGCCCCGATAGCTGCCGCGCCCGTACCCCCTCCGGCCGCCGGACCAGGACCCGCACCCCGTACCCATGTGCTCGACCGGGCACAACAGGGCACCGCCGCCGTGGTCACCCGTGCGCACCAGGAGGTGCCCGCCGCCTTCGCCGCGGTCGAGGTCGCGGTGGACGCGGTGCTGGCCCGGCTGCGGACGCTGTCCGACGAGACCGGTGCCGAGGTCGGGCTGCCGGAGGCGGTGGTGAAGGCCGTGGCCGCCACGCACCCCGCGTTTCCGCATCTGTTCGGTGCCCTGCTGGACGAACGGACCGTACGACTGGCCGACACCGTGGACATCGGAGTCACAGTGGACGCCGGGAACGGCCTCTACACCCCCGTGCTGCGGGACTGCGCCGCCCGTTCCCTCGCCGATCTCTCCGACGACCTCATGGAGTTCCGGATGAAGGCGTTCCGCGGTGAGTTCACTGCGGGCGACCTGTCCGGCGGCTCCCTGACCGTGTCCCTGAACGTGGAGCCCGGCGTGCTGATCGTCCAACCGATCGTCATGTGGCCGCAGTTGTCCATGGTCTCGGTCGGCGGCCCGCTCACCCGCCTCGTCCTCGCCGATGGGGTGCCCGCCCCCGCCACCGTGGTCACCCTCGGTCTCGCCTACGACCACCGGGTGGTCAACGGGCGGGAAGCGGTCGCGTTCCTGCGCGTCGTCGCGGACGCCCTCCACGACCCGGAACAGCTCGTCAAACTCATCGACTGACCGTGAGGAGTTCCAGTGGCGTACGGGTTGACCGCCTTCGGTGTGGCCCTGGGCGAAGAGACCGCCGTCAAGGACGTGGTGGCCGAGTACACCGAGGACGTCGAGCGCGTCCTCGGATACGGCTACGAGTGCATCCACCGGGCCCCGCCCGACGTGAGCGTCACCGATCTCGCCGTCGAAGCGGGCCGGCGGGCCCTGGAGTCGGTGAACCCGCACGAGGTGGACCTGCTCGTACTCGCCCTGACCGACCTCGCCGACCACCTGTACTGGGACGCGGCGGCCCGGGTCCAGTGGGCTCTTGGGCTGAGCCGCGCCGAGGCGGTGCTCGTCGACCAGGGCTGCGTGGGCGGAGTCACCGCGTTCGATACCGTTGCGGGCCGGTTCGCCACCCATCCCGGCTACGGTACGGCGCTGGTCATCGGCGCCAATCGGACCGTCGAGGCGTACTGGAACAGGCTGGACACCCACTCGCTGCTCTTCTCGGACGGGGCCGCCGCGGCCGTCGCCGTACGCGACGCGTCCACGTTGCGCTGGCGGTCCTCCTACGCGGAGACGGACGGCCGGTACGCCGACTTCTTCCGGATGGACGTCGGCGGCGCGCGGCAGCCCTTCGTGCCCGGCACCGAGACGCCCGCCGTACGGGACGCCTGGGACGTGGTCGACCAGTTCGACCACGACGCCGAGCGGCTGGCCGCCTACGCCGAGGAGATCGACGAGCGCACCGCCCGCGCCGTGCACCGGGCCTGCCGTCAGGCCGACTGCGCCGAGGAGGGCCTGGCCCGGCTGCTCCTGCTCAACGACAACGCCCGGGTGCTGGCGGCGCAGGCCGAACTGGTCGGGGTGCCCCTTGAGCGGACCAACGCCCGACTGGCGGCCCTGCACGGGCACTTCGGCGCCGCCGACCACCTGTTCTCCCTGACCCGGATGGAGGAGGCCGGGGAGCTGGCGCCCGGGGACCTCGTGGCCCTCGCGGCCAACGGCCGGGGCATGCACTGGGCGTGCACGATCCTTCAGTGCTGATCGCGCCGGCAGCCCCTACCTCAGCGGTCCAGGGAGTCCCCTCCCGCCACCGAACAGATCGGAGTAAACGATATGAGTCGTCACCCCGCCCGGCGCGCCCTGATGGCCGCCGCGCTGGTCTGCGCCGGCCTGGGGCTGGTGTCCTGCTCGACCGATCCCGACACGGCCGTGCAGTCCTCCGACTCCGCCGACACCCCCACCTGCAAGCTGCTCCGGCCGGTGTCCGTCGAGTTCGACCTCGGGCAGCCCGCGGTGAGCCAGATGTCCGAGGACGGCTGCACCGCCCACAGCCACGAGTTCGGCACCCTCACCGTGACCCCGCGGGACCGGCCGCTCGAAGCGGCGGCCACCGGGCAGGGCAAACGGAGCACGATGCGGTTCGGCGACCACGACGCCGTGATGCTGATGGGTTCCCTGAACGGCGTCTGCAAGATCTTCCTGGACACGGGGGAGAAGAACAGCCTGGAACTGCGGCTCGGCCGGACCACGGCGATGACCCCGCAGGTGTGCGACTCACTGAAGGAGGCGGCGGCGAAGGTCGCGTCCGAGCTCCCCGCCTCGGCCTCCGCGTCCGGCTGACCCGCCCGGATCCGTCCGGGCCGCGCCGTCGACGTCCCGTCGGGGCCGCGACGGCCGGCGCGGCCCCGACGGGAGTACGCCAGGTACGAGCACGACCCCCGCCACGCGCCGTCAGGACACGACGTGTGCCGGAGCCGCCCGCCGTCCGGGCTCCGGCACACAGGCGTGCGCGGACAGGTGCGTTGCCTCTCCCGCGCGGGCGGGACGTCACGCATCCACACACCTGAGGGCTTCGTCCCTCACCGCAGCGTGCGCGTGGTCGCGACCAGGGTCGCCTCCCCGAGGGAAGCGACCCCGAGGGCGGGCGCCCGGGTACCGTTCGCCCCATCGGCCGCCGGCCCCGGCAGCCCCGGAGTGCGGTCGATGACCCGGACCGTCGCCGGTCCCGCCGCCAGCTCCAGTTCCAGCTCCGCGCCACGCTCGGGCACCTGGCGTACCCACAGTTCCCAAGCCGCGTCCCCGGCCGGGTCGTCCGCGAACTCTCCGGGCACCCCGGACACGGACCAGCCGCGGACGGCCGCCCCGCTGACGAGGATCACCAGCTCCCGGGCGCCGCGCTCGGAGACCACCGTCAGTCGGACCCGCCGACCCCCGGACTCCGAGCCGCCGACCACCTTGGTGGTGATCCGGGGCCCGGGCAACAAGAACGCCTCGGCCGGGCCCCGTCGTACCGGCACCCGCCAGCCCGGCCACAGGTCGGTCACGGAACCGGACTCCGCGTCCGCCGGCAGAAAACGGTCGCTCCAGGCGTCCGAGGGGGCCCCGCTGAGCCAGTGGGCCGTGCGCCGGTCGGCGTCCAACAGATATGTGAGGTCGGCCCGTAGGTGGTGCGCGCGCTCCGGAGGCAGCAGGGCGGTGCCCGCCAGCACCGCCGCGGCCACCACGGCGGCGGTCACCGGCAGCAGCCGCGGCAGGATCGGCAGCACCCCCGGCAGCAGGGCCGTGAGCAGCGCCGCCACGGCCACCGGCACGGCGACCAGGCCGAGACCCAGGGCGTCGGTGAGCAGCGGCAGCAGCGGCAACACCAGCAGGGCGAGCGGGACGGTGCACAGCGCGGCGGCCAGTACCTGTCCCCGTACGGTCGTCCCGGCTCGGGAGGTGAGCACGGTGGCGGCGGCGAGCAGACCCAGCGTGGGCCAGATGAACACGTGGCTGCCGCCGGGCAGCGCCACCGCGCTCGCGCAGGACAGCAGAATCCACAGCAGCGCCGCGCCCGCCACCTGCGCCCCGGGACCGGCCCACCGCCGGGCGAGCAGGGCCGACGTGCTGCCGACGGCCAGGGTGAGCACCAGGAACCCGGCGAGGGCCGGACCGTGCCCGCCGATGTCGTGGTAATGAGCGAACTCGGGGTGCCCGGACGCCGTCAGCGGGGCCAGGGCGAGCGCGGCCCCGGCGGCGAGCAGCAGCTGACCGAGGGCGACGAGGAACCCCCGGCAGGTGCCGCCCACCGTGAGCATGCCCCGCGCGCGCAGCCGCCGCAGCAGCACCAGGCCGAGCCCGGCCACCGCCAGCGCGACGGGCAGGGCCGCGCCTACCGGATAGGAAACGAACCATCCGGCGGCCTGGAAGTACACGGAGTCCCCGGCCGGGGTACGCGCCAGGTCGGCGGAGCCGAGTGCGCGGGCCAGGCCGAGGGCCTGCCCGCCTTGGTGCTGGACGGTGGCCGGGTCAACCTGGTCCGGGGTGTCGGTGGCCCCGTGGTAATGGGTGTAGCCGTCCAGGTAGGCCAGGTTCAGCCCCTGGTGCCCGGCCTCCTGGAACACCGTGAAGTCGGTGAGGTTGGGCATGTAGCCGTACGCGGCGTCGAGCAGCGAATCGGTCCGCGCGCCAGATACCTTTCCGGCGAGGGTCTTTACCAGCCAGGCGGTGTCCGGCCCCGTTTCGAACATCAGGCTCGGCCCGCGGCTGCCCCGGGCCTCGAAGTTCAGGACCACCGCGTCGGGCGGCAGCACGCCGGGGGCGTTCACCAGGGCCTGCGCGCCGAGGAGGCCGCTCTCCTCGGCGTCGGTGAACACGAACAGGACATCATTGCGCGGGGGCGGTCCGGTACGGAGCGCGCGGGCCGTCTCCAGCAGCACCGACACCGGGACCCCGGCGTCGTTGGCGCCGGGTCCGGCCTCGGTGGAGTCGTAGTGGGTGACCAGCGCCACGGGCCGGGTGCTCGCGGTGCCGGGGATGCGGGCGACCACGTTCTCCAGCCGCAGACCGGCGTACCGGGAGTCGGCGCCGGTGGGGGAGAGGTCCGGCCGGTGGGCGGCCTCCGCCCCTGTGTGCACCCGGGTGTCGATGTCTAGCGCGGTGAGGGTACGGACGAGGTAGTCGCGGGCCCGCGCATGCGCGGGGGAGCCACTGGGCCGTGGGGCGGAGGCGATCTCCCGGACGTGGGCGATGGCGCGGGCCGCCGAGAAGGTGTCGGCGGGGGCGTCCGGGCCGCGGGCGGCGGGCATCCGGCCGTCCCAGAGCACCAGGGACAGACAGAGCGCGGCGAAGGTGGCGACGGCCGCCGGGAACACCCAGCGGGCCCCGGCGGTACGGCCCCCTCCCGGCCGCCCGCCACCGGGCTCGTACCGGTCGGTGTCGTGGTCCCCGGGGCTGTCGCGAGCCTGCCCGTCGGGGCGGGGATCCTTCGGGCCGACAAGGTCAGGAGCGGGCCGGTCCCGGCTCTTGGGTGGGGTGCCGCCCGCGCGCGTTTCATAACGCCTGAGTGCCATGGACCGTGGGCTCCTCGCTCGGCCGGTATCCGCCGGGCACCCCGTTGGTGCCCTCGCGCCCGCACAGGGCGAGCTCGATGCGGTCGATCACGTCCTGCTCGGCCACCGAGCCGAGTTCCGCCGCGGCGCGCTGCCGGGCGTGGTCGCGGACCAGCGGGTTGAACGCGTAGGTGGGGCCGCCCGGTACCTCGCCCGGGGCGACCGCCAGCAGGTGCAGGTTGACCAGGGTGTCCAGCAACCGCTGGGTGTCCTCGCCGGGCCGGTCGGAGACGGCGGAGGCCATCCACTCGGGGACGTACTCCAGGTCGCACAGGCTGAGCCGGAGCCACAACCGGTACCCGGCCGGGGGCAGTTGGTCGAGGGATGACGCGAGCCGCGCTCCCATGTCCAGGCAGCCGATGGAGAGTTCGTCGATACGACTCTGCTGGGTTGCCAGGCGGTCGGTGAAGCTGCGCAGGGTGCAGCGCGGGCGGGCCCGCAGCCGCGCTCCGGCGGCCCGGACAGCCAGCGGCAGGTGTCCACAGAGCCTGGCGATCCGCCTGGCGCTGTCGACCTCGGCGAAGACCCGTTCCACGCCCACCAGGGAGGCGAGCAGGTCCAGGGCCTCGTCGGTGGGCAGCCCGTCGACGCGGTACTCGCTCACGCCGGGGATCTTCAGCAGGCTGGCCCGGCCCGTGCAGAGGACCGCGCTCTCGCCGCTGGGCAGCAGGGTCTCGTACCGGGTGGACTCGGCCACGTCGTCCAGCATGATGAGCAGCCGTTTGGCGGCGGTGACGCTGCGGAACAGCGCGGCGCGGGCGGCGAGGCCCGCCGGGATGCGCTGTTCTGGCACCCCGAGCGCGTCGAGGAACCCGTGCAGCACCTCCTGCGTGGGTGCCGGGTCGGTCTGCCCGCGCAGGTCGGCGTAGAGCTGGCCGTCCGGGAAGTGCTGTTGCAGGCTGTGGCCGGCATGGATGGCGAGCGCGGTCTTGCCGGTGCCGCCGCATCCTGCCAGCGCCACCACGCGCGGCCCGCCGTCCGCGCGCAGGTCCGAGGTGATGCGGTGGAGCAGGTCGCGCCGGCCGGTGAAGTCCTTGACCTGTGCCGGTAACTGGGCCGGCACCTTGGCGGGCGGCCAGGGCTGGTACGACACGGCGGGCGGTGGTGCGATCGGCTCACCGGACAGGATCTTCTGGTGCAGTTTCTGGAGCCCGGCGCCCGGCTCCAGGCCGAGATTGTTGATCTGGGTGAGGCGGTTGTTGCGGTAGACGGTGAGCGCCTCCGCCCGGCGCTGGGACAGGTGCAGCGCGGTCATCAGCTGGGCGCACAGCCGCTCGCGCATGGGGTACTCGGCGACCAGCGGCTTGAGTTCGCTGATGAGTTCGGCGTGCCGGCCGAGGGTCAGGCCCACGTCGAGCCACTCCTCCAGGACCGAGAAGCGGCGTTCCTCCCAGTGCGCGGCCACCGCGTAGGTGAGCGGTCCCGAGAGGTCGGCGAGCGGCTGCCCGCGGAAGAGGGCCAGGGCGCTCCGGTATTCGGCGGTGGCCTGCTCCAGTTCGCCGACGGCCACCAGGTCCCGAGCTCGGCGTACAGCCTTCTCGAACGCGTGGGCGTCGAGGTCCTCGTCGCCGAGCCGGATCCGGTAGCCGCCCTGCTCGGTCTCGATGAGGTCGACCGGCGCACCGGCCGCGGCGAAGGCGTTCCTCAGGCGCCAGACGCAGGTCTGGATCTGCTTGTCCGCGGTGGCCGGCGGAGCGGAGCGCCACACGGCGTCGATGAGTGAATTGACCGCAACGATTCGGTTCGTATGGAGTAACAGGGCCGCCAGTACGGTCAGCTGGCGATTCCTTCCCACGCGAATTGGCTTGCCCTTAATGATTACCTGTAATGGCCCCAGGATGCGAAAGAAGATGTCACGACCATTGTCGTCCAGTCCTTCTTGGGAGTGACCTGTATTGAGAGATGAATATCCGTTGTTGATCGGCAAGATCATCCTCCGGGCGCCGAAGCAATTTGCAGGCCAGCAGGGAATGCTAGGAGAGCTCAGGTGTCATGTCCATACCCAAGTCTGCGGGCGGCCATGGGATTTGGTTCGGAAGGACTTTTCCAGTGCAAGGGTTCCTTGCACTGTGCACAATGCGGACTGGCTTGAACGGGGGCGGTTCCTCGAAGATGGTTATCGGCGGGGCGCCGATCGCCCGGCATCTATGGGCACTGGCCTGAAATCGCCATCGTTCGCAGGGCCAGTGCGTCGACCTTTCCACCCGGCGTTCTCGGCAGTTCCGGCAGCACGGTGATGTGGTCGGGGCGCATCGGCCCGGGGAGAGTCTCGGCTATTCTCTCGTGCAACTCCGAGGCCGTCGCACCGGCTCCCAGCACCACGAACGCGACCAGCCGTTCCCCTGCGGCCTCCCGCCGGAGCAGCACTGCGCAATCGGTCACCGCGGGGTGTCTGCGGACCGCCCTCTCGACCTCGCCCAGTTCGATCCGGAACCCGCGCACTTTGACCTGGTGGTCCACCCTGCCGAGAATGCGCAGCCGGCCGTCGTTCCCCCACCACCCGCGGTCCCCGGTTCTGTACAGCCGCCCGCCGGGCTCGAACGGATCCGGCAGGAACCGCTCCGCGGTCAGCGCCGCGCGCCGGTGGTAGCCACGGGCCACCCCAGGACCACCCAGGTGGATCTCGCCCGGTATCCCGGGCGGTACGGGCCGCAGCCGGGCATCCAGTACGTACGCCCGGTAACCGGGCACCGGACGTCCGATCGGGATGTCCGCACCGGCCGCCTCGGCCGGGCCGCAGCGGTGCGTGGTGGCCCACACCGCACACTCGGTGGGCCCGTAGTCGTTGAAGAGTGGCGCGTCCGGACAGAGCCGCAGGTGTTCGCCGACGATCTCCGGGCTCAGTGGTTCCCCGCCCACGGCCACCATCGAGAAACGGCCGAGCACGTTCCGGTCCGCGACCTGGAGCACGATCCGGTAGTGCGAGGGCACCGCGTGGATGTGTGTGACGGCCGCGAGCTCCAGCAGCTTCCGCAGCGCCATCGGGTCGTGCGCCTCGGTCTCGGTCGGCAGCACCACCGCGCCGCCGCCGGTCAGAGCCCAGAACATGCCGCCCGCCGCCCCGTCGAAGCACAACGGCGGCAGCACCAGGTCCCGGCCGGGCGGAGGGCCGGCCACCGCGCGGGCCGCCGTGGACGCGACGATCGCCCGGTGGTGCACTGCGATGCCCTTCGGTTCGCCGGTGGAGCCGGAGGTGTAGATGACGTACGCCAGGTCGTCGGGGGTGACCCGCACGCCGGGGGAGGTGCCGGGCAGCCCGGCGGCCCCCTCGGCCGGCAGCACCGGCACCGGGACGGAGAATTCCGGCCGCCGGCGGGCGAGTAGTGCCACCGCCCCCGAGTCGGTCAGGATGTGCCGGATCCGCTCGGGCGGGTACGTCGGCTCGATCGGGACGTAGGCGGCGCCGGCTTTCAGAGTGCCGAGCATCGCGGTCACCGACCAGGCGGCGCGCTCGGTGAGCAGGGCCACGAGCCGGCCGGGGCCGACCCCGGCGGCGCGGAGCTGCCGGGCCACCCGGTTGGCGCCCTCATCCAGTTGACGGTAGGTCAGTTCGGTGTCCCCGCACAGCACGGCCGGAGCGTCCGGGGTCCGTGCGACGTGTCCTTCGACCAGGGTGTGCAGGCAGACCGAGGGAAAGGACAGCTCGGCGCCGTGCGACCAGTCGTCGAGCGCGGACCGCTCCGGCGCGGTGATGCCGTCGATCTCGTGCACCGGCCGGTCGTCGAGCAGCCCGTCCACCACGGCGAGCAGGCGTTGCGCGAAGGTGGCGGTGGCGTTCTCCTCGTACAGACCGGTGTCGTGGTCCACGCGCAGCCGGTCGCCTTCCAGCAGGACCAGCAGCCCGTGATGGGCGACCGCGTCCGCCACCCGGACCGGCAGCGCCGTGTACGCGCCGACCCGCACCGGCTCCGGTTCGCCGCCGGGGGCCAGCGCGAGCGCCGCGCGGAACCCCTGGGGGATCGGGACACCGGAGGCGACCGCCTCTCCGGCCCGCCGCAGAGCGGCGGCGCCGGACACGGTCTCGATCACCCGCGGTGTGACCGCCACGGGGGTGTCGGACGCGACGACCAGCGCTGTTCCGGGCGAGCCGCCGCAGCGGACCAGGAGCACCGCGACGGCCGCGGCCAGAGCCGCCTCGACGGGTACCCCGGCGGCCCGCAGTCGTGCGACGGCCGGGCCGGCCGGGACCCGCACGGTCCGCGCGTTCCCGGAGGCCCGGCCACCGCCACCCAGGATGGTGGCCGGCTCCGGCGCCGCGCCCTCGGCGTGGGTGCTCCGCGCCCCGGCGAAGTCCGGTAACCGACCTTGCGGTCCGGCCTCGGCCGCTGCCGGGAACGGGGTCTCGTCCGTCAGCAGCCACCGCATCACCGCCGCCGGGGGCAGCGGGTCCGCGGTGACCACCACCAGGAGGAACCGTTCCTCGCCGAGCCGGGCCAGCAGCACCCGGGCGGGCCCCGGTTCCGCCTCGGCGGCGGCGGTCTCCTCCCGGACCAGTTCGCCCCACTCCGTACTGTCCGTCCCGCCGGTCACCAGGTCGTGCACGGTGAGCGGGACCTCTGGAACCCGGGCCGCGACCCGCGCCCGCAGCGCCCGCAGGTCCGGCCGGCCGTCGACCACCCAGGTGCCGGTGGTGAGACCGGCGCGGCCGCCCGCCGGGAGACCCGCCGGATCGGCCGAAGGAACAGCCGCAGGGACGACTGCCGGAACGGACATGGGTACGGACGCGGACATGGCTCGCTTCCTCCTGTTGTGCTGTCGTGGTGAAGCGGCCGGACGGTTGCCCGGCCGCCTCTGTCTGCTCCCGCGGCCCGTCAGAGCAGGACGCGCTCCGCCGGAGTCCCCCGGTGGGCCCGCGACTTGCGCAGGTCCCGGGTGACGACCGCCTTCTTCAGCCAGCGGTCCGTCCCGTCGAACCGGGCCTTGAACGCGCTCCTGCCGTGCACCGCACGGTAGTTGTCGATCACCAGCAGGTCACCGGCATTCAAAGCGACTTCGGCCAGGTTCCGTTGCAGTTCCCCGGTCAGCGCGGTCAGCGCCGCCGCGGCCTCCTGATCACCCGGCAGCGGCGACATGAACGCCGGGTCGATCCGCAGGTACGGCCGGTCCGGATGCCCGAACAGCACGGCGACGGGCTCCGGATCGTCCTGCATCCGCTGCACCGCGTGCAGGCTGCCCCGGTTCTCGGTGAGCTTCCGGGCGTGCTTGAGGTGCTCGGTGTCCGGACGGATCAGGAACCGGGACTGGCTCAGCACCTCCCGCTGCTCGTCCGTCAGCGTCACCTCGTCCACCCCGGCCACCACCGTGGGCACCGCGTCATGGTTCCGCAGTCCCAGCAGCAGCAGGTAGTCGCAGCGGTAGGGGTGGAAGCCGTCCTCGGTGTGCCAGGCCAGCTCCACCGTGCCGTGGCCGCTCTGGTCGTTCTCGTGCGCGGGGACCGGGAGCACGTCGTGCACCAGCCTCCCGTTCTGGAGGGTCGACCAGCCGAACAGGTCTCCGAGGTGCGCGGTCGTCAGCATGAGAGACACCTCATGCACCGCCGACTCCGGTTCCCTGGGTGGCTCCCGCCAGTCCAGCGGGGTCGGCCCGAGCCGGTTGTCGTCCACCGGAAGGCCCCGCACGACCAGGCAGGAGGCCGTCTCCGCGTTCCGGAACTCCCGCAGCTCCCGGATCAGGCGCGGTGGCAGCCGGTGGGCCTGCACGGGCAGGTCGTCCAGCAGGGCAGGGGCGCTGCTCGTCCCGTGGTCCCGCAGGACCGAGCGGGTGAGCGTGTCCAGAGCGGCCCCTTCGGCCGCGTCGAGGTCCACGTAACGGATCATCGGCACTCATCTCCCGGACGATCCGTAGGGAAGCATCCTCGTGCTGTCACGAGTCCTCCTTGTCCTGACGGTCAGTTGACGGTGTCCCGCGGCACGACGAAGGTCTCGGGATCGGGCAGGTATCCGCCCTCCACCAGGAACCGGAAGCAGGAGTGCGCCCACTCCTCGGCCACCGGCGGGCAGCTGATGCCCGAACCTTCGAGGGCCTCGGTCAGTACCCGGCACTCGTCCATCGGATTGATCTGCTTCTGCAGCTCCGGGTCGAGCGCGGCGTGCCGCATCGTGGCGACCCGCAGTAGCGGGGTCATCGGGAACAGGACATGGTCCTCGCCGACGTTCAGCGCCCGCTGCCTGGCGTCCTCCTCGTCGATGACATCGAGGTTGTAGCCGAACGACCGCAGCCACTGGTAGCACTGCTGCATCGTGGTGGGTGCCGGGTTGGTGATGTTGAAGTTCTTCCCGAAGTTCTCTTCCCGGAGGGAGGTGTAGACGACGGCCTGCGCCGTGAAGTCCACCGGCACCGCGTTGATGACGTCGTTGTAGAGCGGCAGCACCCCGAGGTCGAGGAAGCCCCGCAGATACACGTACAGGTAGTCGGTGTGGTGCGAAGCGCCGGTCTCGGCATGGCCGGTGATCATCCACGGGCGCTGCACGGTCAGCGGGATGCCCCGGTCCCGGGCGATGTACATGATCTTCTCGGCCAGCCACTTGCTGCGCGGGTAGCCGGTCGGAATCCGGATCGGCCCGCTGTCCAGGTCCACCTCGGTGAACGGCCGCTCCGCTCCGCTGCCCATGAACACGTCCACACTGGAAATGAAGTGGACCGATTTCAGCGTCTGGGTCGTGGCGAGCCGCAGGACCTCCTTGGTGCCCTCGACGTTGGCCGGCCGGGCCGCCTCGTACGGGTAGGTGAAGTTGACCACCGCGCCGCTGTGGTAGATCACGTCGATCCGGGACGCGCAGGCCGCGAACTCCTCCGGGCTCAGCCCGAGCCGCGGTTTGGCCAGGTCACCGATGACCATGCGCATCCGGGAGCGGTACGACTCGTCCCACGCGTGGTAGGTGCGCAGGGTCTGCTCCATGCGCTCCCACGCCGCGTCCTCGCTCTCCGCCCGGACCAGGCAGTGCACGAGGGCGTCGGTGCTCTTGATCAGTTCCACCACGAGGAACGCGCCCAGATAGCCGGTGGCACCGGTGACCAGCGCGTGTCGCGGGTTGAACCACTCGGAGTGCGGCAGGTCCCCGGGGGTGATCTCCTCGGGCAGCCGGACCTCCTCGTGCAGCTCCTCCAGTTGCTGCGCGTACAGGACCTCGCTGTCCACGTTGTCCCGCTGCCGCCGGTCCTCCTCGATCGCCGCGGCGACGCCGGCCACCGTGGGCACCCGGAAGATCTGCTCCACCGGCAGGGTCACGTCGTGCGTCCGGGCCAGCTGCGCGGTCAGCCGCGCCACCAGCAGCGAGTTCCCGCCGAGTTCGAAGAAGTCGGCCACCGCGCTGACCGTGGGCACGCCCAGCAGCGCGCAGAAGGTCTCCGCGATCTCCGCCTCCAGCTGGGTCCCGGGCTCCACGAAGTCCTCGATGCCGAGGTCGGGCGCGGGAAGTGACGCGGTGTCCACCTTGCCGTTCGGGGTGAGCGGTATCCGCTCCAGCGTCACGAACGCGCCCGGCACCATGTAGTCAGGCACCTGCGCCAGTACGTGCTTGATCAGGGCTTCCTTGGTCAGTACCCGGCCGACGACCGGGACCACGTACGCCACCAGGCGCTGCACGCCCGGCTGGTCCTCCCGCGCGATCACCGAGGTCTCGGCGACCAGCGGGTGCCGCCGCAGGACGTTCTCGATCTCGGTCAGCTCGATCCGGAAGCCACGGATCTTGATCTGGGTGTCGGCCCGTCCCAGGAACTCGACGCTGCCGTCCTGCCGGTAGCGGGCCAGGTCCCCGGTCCGGTACAGCCGGGCTCCCGGCTCCTCGGAGAAGGGGTCGGGCAGGAAGCTCCCCGCCGTCATCCCCGGCCGGTTGACGTAACCGCGGACCACACCGCCGCCGCCGATGTACAGCTCACCGGGCACGCCGGGTGGCACCGGGCTCAGCCGCTTGTCCAGCAGGTGCAGGCGGGTGTTGGGGATCGGGTGGCCGATCGGCACCCGGCCGGACGCCGCGTCCGTCGCGGTCACCGGGTGGACGGACGCCCAGACGGTGGCCTCGGTCGGACCGTACTCGTTGAACAGCGCCACCTTCGGGGAGCGCCGCAGGTGCGCCTCGACCAGGCTGGGCGGCAGCACCTCACCGGCCAGTACGGTCGTCCGTACGGAGGGGAACGCCGCCGGCTCGGCGTCCAGCAGCACCGCGTACTGCGAGGGCACACCGTCGACGTGGGTGACCTCCTTGGCCCGGATCAGCGCACCGAGCAGCCGCGGGTCCAGGACCTCCGTCCCGTTCGGCACGACGACGGTGCCGCCGCGGCGCAGCGTCCAGTACAGGCCGCCGCCCGAGGCGTCGAAGGTGAACGGAGCCAGCACCAGATAGCGCTCCGGCAGTCCCGGGGCCTCGATGACCGAAC
Source organism: Streptomyces panacea (assembly GCF_040560175.1). Taxonomy (NCBI): domain Bacteria; kingdom Bacillati; phylum Actinomycetota; class Actinomycetes; order Kitasatosporales; family Streptomycetaceae; genus Streptomyces; species Streptomyces panacea. The sequence goes on along the minus strand of NZ_JARJHW010000057.1, from coordinate 9,043 downwards.
GGGCCAGCGTGGAGTGCACGATCTGCCGGTGCTCCACCGCCACACCCTTCGGGCGGCCGGTGGACCCGGAGGTGTAGATGACGTACGCCAGGCTGTCCGGCGCGACCTCCACGGAGGGCCGGGTCACCGGGCCCTCGGGATCGGCGGTCGGCACCGCCACCCGCTCCAGGTCCGGCAGCTTGCCCGCGAGCCCGTCCAGCGCCCCCTTGTCACCGACGACCAGGGAGATCCCGGCGTCCTCGGCGATCGACGCGATGCGGTCCGCCGGGTACGACGGGTCCAGCGGCACGTACGCGCCCCCCGACTTCAGCACGCCCAGCAGCGCGACCATGGTGTGCACCGACCGGTCGGCCAGGACCCCGACCAGGGTCTCCGGGCCCGCACCGAGCTCGGCGAGCCGCGCGGCCAGTGCCTCGGCCCGCAGGTCCAGCGAGGCGTACGTCAGCTCCGCCGCGCTGGAGGTCAGCGCGAGGGTGTCCGGGTGGGCCGCCGCGGCCTCCTCGACCAGCTCGTGCAGCAGGCGCGGCCCGTCGTGCTCGGCGCCGGTCGCGTTCCACGCGGCGAGCCGCTCCTGGTCCGGGCCGGACAGCAGCGAGAAGTCGGCCAGCGGCCGGTCCGGTTCGGCGACCGCGGACTTCAGGAGCAGCAGCAGCCGGTCCAGCAGTCGCTCGGCGGTCTCACGGTCGAACAGCGCCGTGTTGAAGTGGACGCGCAGCGACAGTTCCCCGTCGCGGCGGACCGCGAACAGGTCGAGGTCGTGCGGGGTCCAGGTGACCGGCAGGTTCAGCGGACTGGCGACGGCGCCCGGCAGCTCCCGGCTGCTCCACTCCTCCTCGAAGCCGAACAGGGCCTGGAACAGAGGGGTGTGGCTGAGATCGCGGGCAGGCCGCGCCGCCTCCACGATCTGCTCGAACGGCAGCCGGCCGTGCGCCAGCGCCTCGTCCAGGGCCGAATCGGTCCGCCGCAGCAGCCCGGTCAGTGTCTCGCCGGCCTCCAGGTCGAAGCGCACCGGCAGGGTGTTCTCCAGCGGGCCGACCAGATCGCCGGCGCCGTCCTGCCAGGACGGCGGTACGGGTACGCCGACCGCGAACCCCTGTTGCTGGGCGTGCCGGGACAGCACCGCGGTGTACCCGGCGAGCAGCAGGCGGGACAGCCGGTTGCCGGTGCCGGCCGTGAACGCGTCCAGCTCGGCGCGCAGTTCCGTCGGTACGGGCACCGTCACCACATCGGCGTCGATGGTCTTCACCGGCGGCCGCGGCCGGTCCGTGGGCAGCTCCAGGGTGCTCAGGCCCGTCGTACGGGCGCGCCAGTACTCGATGTCCTTCTCGGCGTCGTCGCCGGACAGCCAGGCGCGCTGGGCGGTGGCGAGGGCCTGCGGCTCGGCGGCGAGAGCGGTGACCTCCGCGGTCCCGCCGAGCAGGTTCGCGTACCCGGCGAGGACCTCGTCGGTGAGCAGCCGTACCGAGCGCCGGTCGGCGACCAGTTGATGCACCGTCAGCAGGAGTACGTGGTCGGCCTCCCCGAGCCGCAGCAGGCTCGCCCGCACCAGCGGACCCTGCGCCAGATCGAACCGGCGGCGGGTCTCGGAGGCCGCGATCCGGGCCAGTTCGGCGTCGAGCCGGTCCGGGTCCACCTGGACCACCGGGAGCCGCAGTGACGCCACCGGCCTGACGGTCGCCAGCGGGTGGCCGTCCACCGTACGGAAGGTGGTACGCAGCACCTCGTGGCGCTGCACACTCGCCGACAGTGCCTGCTGGAGTACGGCCGGGTCTGTCCGGCCGGTCAGCCGTACGGCGACGCTGGTCTGCCAGGGCCGCTTCTCGTCCAGCTGGATCAGCAGCCACAGGCGGCGCTGCTCCAGGGTGAGGTTGCTGGTGATGTTGGCGGATGCGTCCAGGAGGCCCGCCAGGAGCGCGCGCTTCTCGTCGGACGTCAGGGAACTGATCTCTTGCTGCCCGCTCATTCGGTGGACTCCCGTCCTAGCTGTCGGATGCGATCAGGCGGAGCGTTCGCGGACCGAACGAGGACGCATGTCGGTCCACACCCGCTCGATGTGCTTGAGGCATTCCTGCTTGGTGCCGGCCGGACCGTTCGCGGCCCAGCCCGCGGGCACCGCGCGGTCGGCGAACCAGATCGAGTACTGGTCCTGCTCGTTGGTGACGACCTGGAAGACGGTGTCGGCGTCGTCGATACCCATGAGGGCTCCTCGTGGTGTGTCGTGTGGTCGGTTCGGATGTCCCGCGGTCAGTTCAGATGGCGCAGGAGCTGATCGATCTCGTCGTCGGACATCCCGGCGAGCTGGGCCAGCAGCGCCTCGTCGGAGCTGGGCCTGCGGTCGCGGGCCCGCTCGAGTTCCTCGATGGCCTCGGACAGTCCGGCCGGGGTCGGCAGCCGGAAGAAGTCACGCACCGGAACCTGGAGGCCGAACTCGGCCCGGACACGGCTCAGCAGTTTCGCGGCGAGCAGGGAGTGCCCGCCGAGCCCGAAGAAGTCGGCGTGCACTCCGACCACCGACAGCCCCAGGACGTTCTGGAAGATCGCCAGCACCCGGCGCTCCACCCCGTTGCGGGGCGCCACCTCCGCCACCGGGTCGCGCGGCGCCTGCTCCGGCGGCTCCGGCAGCGCCCCCCGATCCGGCTCGCCACCGGGACCCACGGGCAGTTCGTCCAGCACCCCGAAGACCGCCGGGACGCGGTAGCCGGGCAGCGCGGACCGGGCCCGGCCGCGGATGTCCGCGGCGAACGCCTCACGTTCCCGCTCGGTGCCGGCCGCGACGGTCCCGTCCGGCACCAGCCAGGCGATCAGCCGGGCCCCGCCGGCGTCGGTGGTCACCGCGGCGGTCCCCACCCCCGGGAAACCGGTGAGCACCCGCTCGACGGCCGCCGCCGGTACGGCGCGGTCCCCGACGAACAGCCGGCCCTCACCGGGCCCGACCGCCTCCAGGGCCCCGTCCCGGACCCGCCGGCATCGGAGACCCACCGGTACGGCGGCGCCCGTCTCGTCGGCGACGTACAGCTCGCCGACCAGACCGTCGGCCACCGGCGCACCCCGTACATCCAGCAGGCTCCGCACCACCCCGGCCGGCGGCGGTCCCAGCCGACGCGCCCGCCCCTCGTCCAGTGGGGCCAGCGCGGCCGGCACCGCCATCGGATGCGGGCCGGGGCGGCCCAGGAACACCGTGCCGCCGGTCCGCGTCAGCATGCTCACCAGGTCGGGGGCGAGCACCTCGCCCACACACACGAGCCTGGCCCCGGGCGGAGGCTCCCAGCCCTCGGTCAACACCCGCCGCCAGGTCGGCGGATCGGCCAGTACGAACGCGGCGGGCGGCCCGGCCGGTGCCACTTGCGCCCCCGACAGCATCAGGCTGCGGGCGTGCGCCAACGGCATCAGCAGATCGACCAGGGACGGCGGGGCACCGCCGTCAAGCAGCAGCACATCGTCCTCCGCAGACACCGACAGCCGCTCCGCCACAGTGGCCAGCGCGGCGGCCAGCGCCCCGTGCGACAGCATCGCCCCGGACCCGTCCGAGCCCCCGTCACCGGCCCACCAGGCAGGCGCGTCGGGCCCCGGCGCGCCTGCGTCCGCCACCGGGTCGAACCGCGGCCCGGTGGTGATCAGCCAGCCGCCCGGCTCCTCCTCGGACCGCCGGACGAACGCACCCGCCCGGTCGTGCCGCTGTCCGTACGCCGGCACCGCGCCGACCTCGAACGCCGCCAGCAACACGGCGATCAACGCCGCCGACGGCACCGGGGGAGTGGTCACCCGCATCCCGGGTCCGGCGATCCCCTCCGCCCGCAGCCGACCGGCCAGAACCGCCGACCACTCGCGCAACTCACCCAGCGTCAGGACGGCGTCGGCCGAGGACAGCACCATGTCGTCCGCGCCGCGCTCCGCCAACAGCCCCGGCACCGTGACCGCGACCGGCGGCCCGGCCGCCGCCGGCACGGCGGCCGACTCCGCCGCGTCCGCGTCCACCGCCAGGGGAAGCGCCCCCACCGGGACCGCCGGGTCCCGCAGCGCGTCCGCCAGCACCAGCCGGTGCAGCTCCACGATCCGCGCCGCCTTCGCCTCGTCGTACAGGCCCCGGTCGTAGTCCAGTTGGAGCCGCAGCCCGTCCCCGTCCGGCAGCACGGTCAGCCACAGGTCGAACTTGGCCGCCGTCCCGGTCAGTTCCACCGGCGCCATGGTCAGGCCGGGCAGCCGCACCTCCGCCGCAGGCGTGTTCGGCATCGAGAACATCACGTCGAACAGCGGATTGCGGTCCAGCGCCCGGGTCTGCCGAATCGCCTGCACGAGCCGGTCGAACGGCATCCGGTCGTGCGAGAACGCGCCCAGACAGGCGTCGCGCACCACCCCGGCCGCCGACTCGAACCCGCCGCGCAACGGCAACCGGGCCCGCAGCACCAGGGTGTTCGCGAAGAACCCCACGAGCCGCTCCGCGTCCGGATGGTGCCGCCCCGCCACCGGCGTGCCCACCACCACGTCCTCCTGGCCCGTCACCCGGGCCAGCGTCGCCATGAAACCGGTGAGCAGCACCATGAACAGCGTCCCGCCGGACCGCTTCGCCAACTCCTCCAGCGCGGCCGTCGTCGGACCGTCCAGGCGCTCCTCCACCCGGCCGCCGTCCCCACCGCGCCCCTGATCCCGGGGACGGTCCACCGGGAGCTCCAGCGGCGTCGTACCGGCCAGCGCCTCCTGCCAGTGGGCGACCATCCCATCCATCCGGTCGCCGGCCAACTGCTCGTCCAGCCAGCCGACATAGTCGGCGTACTGCACCGGCAAATCGCCGAAACCGGCCCGGCCGCGCTCCCGCAACCCCCGGTAGGCGTCCGCGAGATCGCCAAAGAACACGTCCATCGACCAGCTGTCGCACACCAGATGATGGATCGTCACGATCATGGTGTGCCTGCGCGGCGCCTCTCTCACCAGGACCAGCCGCAGCAGCGGTGGCGCGTCCAGCGCGAACGGCAGCGCCGCCTGCTCCCGGGCCAGCCGCTGCACCCGCGCCTCGGCCGCCTCGGGCGACAGGGCCGCGCAGTCGACCACCGGCAGCGACACCAGCGCCTCCGGCAGCACCAACTGGTGCGGATCACCGTCGACCAGCCCGACTCCGGTGCGCAGGCTCTCGTGCCGCGCCACCACCGCGTTGACCGCCTGCTGGAGCAGCACGATGTCCAGATCGCCCGTCAGCCGCACCGCGCTCACCACGTTGTACGCGGCATTGCTCGGCGGATTCAGCTGGCAGACGAACCAGAGGCTGCGCTGCGCCGGCGCGGCCGGCAGCACGAAGTAGTCGCTGTAGTCGCGGGACTCGCCGCTGCCGACACCACCGGCGTACGAGGAACTGCTCACTGGGTCCCCGCCTCCTTCGCGGCTGATACGCCAAGTGCCGTCTCGATGAAGGTCACGACGCTCCTCTCGTGGTCCTGCACGAAGAAATGACCTCCGTCGAAGTCGTGCACCGAACAGTCCGACGACGTCTGCCGGGCCCAGCCCGCGTCCCCGGGCCGCACCAGCGGGTCCCGCGTACCGCGCAGCACCCGCACAGGCACCGGCAACGGGGGCCCCGGCACATGTCCATAGGTCTCCGCCAAGGTCAGATCGGCCCGGATGGTGGGCAGCATCAGCGCCACCAACTCCGCGTACTGCGAAAGCTCCTGGGGCTCCATCCCCTCCCAGGCGCGCAACCGGTCCAGCAGCTCCGCGTCCGGCAGGTGGTGCACCTGCTCCTGGTCCGCGTACTGCGGGGCGTCCCGCCCCGACACGAACAACGCGACGGGCAGCGGCAGTTCCAGGTCCACGAACCGCCGCAGCACCTCGAAGGCGACCAGCGCTCCCATGCTGTGCCCGTAGAACGCGTACGGCCGGCGGGTCAGTGGCTTCAGCGCGGGCGCCAACGCGTCGACGAGCGCCGTCATCTCCTGGAACGGCGGCTCCCCGAGCCGCACTTCCCGGCCCGGCAGCTGCACCGCGGTGATTTTCAGCGCCGAGGTGTATCGGTGCCAGCTCCGGAACACCGCGGAACTGCCCCCGGCATGCGGAAAGCACACCACCTCGCTGACCGGATCGGCCACTTCACCGAAAGATCTGAACCAACGGGAACCACTCGGCCGGGTCGGGCGCACATCTACCTCCATCGGAGATGGCGAACACAGAACGCGAGAATGTGCTGGATCGGCACCACCGGATCAGATTCACCGACCGGATCGCAGTGCGGAATCCTATCCATACCAGTTTCATTCAAGGGCGCTCAATGACCGCATACCGGCCTGAGAGGCGAGCGATAAGGAACTGAGAGCCGAGTGAGAGACAGCACGCTTTTAATTGCATCGGCGCCGAAGTGTGTCGCCTTCGCGCCGAGTCACCACCGAACCCCGCACTCTCCCTGATACGTCGATCCGACACCGGGCCGCCCGCGGCCGAGGGAATGGAGTCCGCCGATGCCGATCCCCGCCCGCCCCACACTCGTGCACACCCTGGTCGGGCACGCCGCCACCCGAGGCGAGCAGACGGCCTACGAGTACCTGCACGACGACGGGCGAGTGGACAGCCTCACGTACGGGGAACTGCTGACCCGAGCCACCAGGACGGCGGCGCGACTGCGCGCCGACGGCGGACAGAACGGCCCCGCCCTGCTGCTCTACCCGCCCGGCCTGGACTTCGTCGTCGCCGTCTGGGCCTGTCTCCTCGCCGGCGTGCCCGCCGTTCCGGCCTACCCGCCGCTGTTCGGCTCCACCGACCGCATCACGGCCCGCTTCACCCGGATCCTCGACGACTCGCGGGCCACCACCCTGCTGGCCGACCCGCTGGTGCTCGGACTGTTCACCTCGGGCCTGCGAGCCGAGGACCTGCCACGGGTCCTCACACTCGAAGACACCGTCGATGAGACCGCCGGCCCGGCCGGGGCCGGGGGCCCTGATCCTGACGTCCTCGCCGAACTGCTGCGTACCGCCGCGGTCCCCGAGGACACCGCACTCATCCAGTACACCTCGGGCAGCACCGGACAGCCCAAAGGCGTCGTTCTGGAACACCGGAATCTTCTCGCCAACATCAAGGCGATTACCGAGGTGTTCCAGCTCGACGAAACCGCGCGAGTCGTATCCTGGCTGCCGCCCTATCACGACATGGGGCTCATCGGATTCATACTCACGCCCGTCCACGGCGCATTTCCGGTCCGATTGATGTCTCCCGTACATTTCCTCAAGAGTCCGCTCTCCTGGCTGCGGCAGATCAGCGAACTCGGCATCACCCACACCGGCGGTCCGAATTTCGCCTACGACCTGTGCGACCGGCGCGCGGCCACCGGCGACCTCACCGGACTCGACCTGAGCACCTGGCGCCTCGCCTTCAACGGCGCGGAACCGATCCGGCCCGCGACTCTCCAGCGGTTCACCGAGCGCTTCGCCGCCCACGGCTTCCGCCCCGAGGCGTTCCTGCCCTGCTACGGACTGGCCGAGGCCACCCTCATCGTCACCGGACGCCACTGGACCGCCCACGACATCGTCGACGAGGACGGCCGTGTCGACTGCGGCCCCGTCATCGACGGACACACCCTCGCCCTTGTCGACCCCGACACCAACACGCCCGTCCCCGACGGCGCCGAGGGCGAGATCTGGATCAGCGGCCCCAGCATCAGCGGCGGCTACTGGAACAGCACCGGCACCCCCGACAGCGAACTCTTCGGCCTCCTCGACGGCACCCGCCACCTGCGCACCGGCGACCTCGGCCGGCTGCGCGCCGGACACCTCACCGTCACCGGCCGCCGCAAGGACGTCCTCATCCAGAACGGGGTCAACCACCACGCCCACGACCTCTGTTCGGCCGCCGCCGAGGACAACCCCGCCGTACGGCCCACCGCCGCCGCCTTCAGCGGCCCCGACGAAGAGGTCGTCATCGCCGTCGAAGTCGTCGGCAGGGACCACGACCCGGCGGCCGTCGCCGCCGACATCCGGACCCGCGTCCTCACCGCCACCGGAGTCCGCGTGCACACCGTGGTCCTCTGCCCGCCCCGCACCATCCCCCGCACCACCAGCGGGAAGATCCAGCACTCCCTGGCCCGCACCCGCCACCTCGCGGGTGAACTCGGCGGCACCGCGGTCACCGCCACACCGGCCACCGCCACCGCGGAGGAGGCGGAACTCATCACCCTCTTCCTCTCCTCCATCTTCGCCGCGGTCTGCCAGGTCCCCTCCTGCGGACCCGACGAGACCCTCAGCGCCATGGGCGGGGACTCCCTGCGCGCCGCCGAGATCGCCGCGGTGGTCGAGGACGCCCTCACCCTCCCCGTACGCGTCGAGGACGTGCTCCGAGCCCAGTCGCCCCGCGAACTGACCGCCCGCCTGGCCCAGCGCTGGGCCGACGACGGGGTGCCCCCCGCCGACGCACTGGAACGGGTCAAGACCCTGATGTCCCACGAGTGAGGCCGACACCCACACCCGGCAACCAAGCGGAGGACCACGTCCGGTGACGAAACGGAGGACGACGCCTGTGTCAGACAACTCTCAGGTACCCGCCGACCTTGGCCGCGACCTCCTCGCCCGCTGGCGTGCCCGCACACCGGACGCCACCGCACCCGTCGACCCCCAGGTCAGCCCCATCCAGCTCGGCCTGCGGCTGTTCGAGGAGATCCACCCGGGCACGGCCGCGAACATCCTGCGCTTCGACGCCGAGGTCGGGGGCCCCGTCGACACGGACCGCCTCGCCGCCGCCCTGCGCACACTCGCCCGGCGGCACGCCGTGCTGCGCACCACCTTCCCCCAGGGGGACCGCACCGCCTGCGCCGTCACACCCGAAGCCGACGCCGCACCCGACCTGACCGCCACCGACCTCGGCCACCTCGGCGCCGACGCCGGCCGCGACCGGGCCCGCGCCGCCGCCGACACCCGCGCCGCCGACCCCGTGGACCTCGCCACCGGCCCGCTGTGGCGCGTCGCCGTCTGGACCTTCGCCGACGGCACCGCCCGCCTCCAGCTGCTCGCCCACCACATCGTGGCCGACGGCTGGTCCCTCGGAGTGTTCCTCGCCGAACTCGGCGCCCTGTACG
>NZ_JARJHW010000056.1:0-40282 GCF_040560175.1 Streptomyces panacea | reverse complement strand
GGTCATGACGTACTCCCGGTGAAGAAGGAGCGGACGGCGTCGCACACCCGGCCCAGTCGCGCGAGGGTCAGCTCGGGATAGAGCGGCAGCGCGACGGTGCGGTGGCTCGCCGCCTCGGCGTGCGGGAAGTCGCCTTCCTGGTGGCCGAGATGGGCGAAGCACGGCTGGAGGTGCAGCGGCAGCGGGTAGTACGTCTCGGTGCCGATGCCCGCGGCTGCGAGGTGCGAGACGAGCGCGTCGCGCCGGTCGGTCTCGATGAGATAGACGTAGAAGACGGGGTCCACCGGCTCGCCGCGCTCCACCACCGTGGGCAGTCTCCGGACGCCGGGGATGCCGCGCAGCCGGCGGGTGTACGCGTCGGCGAGCACGGCGCGGCGGCGGATGTCGTCGTCCAGCGTGGTCAGCTTGGTGAGCAGGGCCGCGGCCTGGAGTTCGTCCATCTTGCTGTTGGTGCCCGCCAGTTCACCCTGCCGCGCGTACTCGGCGCGCGCCGCCGGGGCGGGTGCCGGTGCGGGTGTCTGGGCGGGTGCCGGGGCGGGCGCCCGGGTCGACGCGGCCCTCAGCGCGGGCCTGCCGTGGTCGCGCAGCCGCTGTACGGCGCCGGCGAGCGCGTCGTCGTCGGTCAGCACCATGCCCGCGTCGCCGAGCGCGCCCAGCGTCTTGGTGGGGAAGAACGACAGCACGCCGCCGGCCCCGATCAGGCCGGTGTGGCGGCCGTTCAGCCGCATCCCGATGCCCTCGGCGCTGTCCTCCAGGACGAGCAGTCCGTGCCGTTCCGCCACCGTGAGCACCGCGGTCATGTCGGCGGGCTGACAGAACAGATGCACCGGCATGACGGCCTTGGTGCGCTCCGTGACCGCCGCTTCGAGCGCGGCCGGGTCGAGGTTGTAGGTGAGCGGATCGACGTCGACGAAGACCGGAACCGCCCCGACGAGCGCCACCGAACTGGCCGACGCGAAGAAGCTGAAGGCCGGCACGATCACCTCGTCGCCGGATCCGATCCCCGCCGCGCGCAGCAGCAGGACGAGCGCGTCGGTGCCGTTGCCGACGGCGATCGCGTGCCGGGCACCGGTGTAGGCGCGCAGGGCGGCTTCCAGCTCGGCGGTCTTGGGCCCGTTGGAGTACGTCCCCGATTCGCACACCTCGTCGAGATACGCGCTCAGGCGAGGCCACAGCCGCTCGAAGGATTCCGCCTGCGTGAAGAACGGGACGGTGCTCGCCGGAGCCGGCATCGCCTTGCTGTTCATTTCACTCCACTCGTCTCGGCGGTTAAGCGGTTCGGCGGATCCCAGCGGATCCCGGCCGATCTCGGCGGACCTCTCGGCCGGTCTCCCGACTGATCTCCCAGCTGATCTCCCAGCCGGTCTCTCAGCCGGTCTCCCAGCGGTTCGAACGTAGACGGCACGCCGACGCGCCTTCGATAGCAATCACCCGGCAATCCCTTGGCAATTGCCGAGGACAGTGCAGGCAGGCGTGTGCAGAACTCTGCCTATTACCTGGTCCTCAACTATTGCCGGTCCGGAAAACCTTGACTTGCCTCTTCGTTGTGACGGACGGTGAAGCCCAATTCCACGGACCGACAGGAGTTTCCAGTCGTGACCGACAAGAAAGTGATCCTCGCCGAGCCACGCGGATTCTGTGCGGGGGTACGCCGGGCGATAGAAATCGTCGAGAAGGCATTGGAGGTCCACGGAGCCCCCGTCTATGTGCGAAAAGAAATCGTCCACAACCACTACGTGGTGGGAGTGCTGAAGCGACGCGGCGCGATCTTCGTGGACTCCGAGGCGGACGTACCTCCCGGCGCGGTCTGTGTGTTCTCCGCGCACGGTGTGTCCCCGGAGGTCCGCGAGAACGCGACCGCCCGCCGGCTCGACACCATCGACGCGACCTGCCCGCTGGTGTCGAAGGTCCACCAGGAGGCGCGGCGCTACGCCCGCGACGGCCGCACCCTGCTGCTGGTGGGGCACGCCGACCACGAGGAGGTCGAGGGCACGTACGGCGAGGCGCCCGACCGCACGGTGATCGTGGAGAGCGTCGAGGACGCGCACGCGCTCGACCTGCCGCGCGACACCCCGGTCGCGGTGCTCACCCAGACCACGCTCTCGATGGACGAGACCGCCGGTGTCGTCGCCGCGCTGAACGAGCGCTTCGACGACCTGCGCAGCCCCGCCGACGGCGACATCTGCTACGCGAGCACCAACCGGCAGGTCGCGGTGAAGGAGATCGCCGCGCGCAGCGATCTCGTGCTGGTCGTCGGGTCGCGCAACTCCAGCAATTCGGTACGGATGGTGGAGGTGGCCCTCCTCGAAGGGACCACCGCGTATCTGGTGCCGGACGTCACGGAACTGGACGCGGGCTGGCTGGACGGGGTGGCGACGATCGGGGTGAGCGCCGGAGCCAGCGCGCCCGAGCTGCTGGTCGACCAACTGCTGGAGCGGCTCGACCAGTTGGGCTTCCACGACGTGGAGCTGTCCGTCACGACCAAGGAGGACATCGTCTTCCAGCTGCCGCCGGGCCTCACCCGGGCCCGGCCGTCCGCCTGACCGGAGCCGTACCGCCCGGAAGCACGGGCCGACGCCCCAAGGACCAGATCGCCGACACGACAGGAGAACGCCCATGACCGTCTCACCGCCCGCACCGGTCGTCGATCACCTCGGGGGCCTCGCCGCCCGGTCCCGCGCCGCCGTCCTGGACCGCACCGAGGCGCGGCTCGACGCCATGCTCACCGCTGAGCACTCCCGCTGGGCGGCGGTCGACGCGCGCGCCGCGGTCCCCGTCGACGCGATCGGCGAACTGATCCGGGCGGGCGGCAAACGGCTGCGCCCCGCGTTCTGCGCCGCCGGATTCCTCGCGGCGGGCGGCGAGTTGTCCGACTCCCGTGTGGTGGACGCGGCGGCGGCCATCGAGATGCTGCACGCGTTCGCGCTCATCCACGACGACGTCATCGACGACTCCGGCCTGCGCCGCGGCAGGCCCACGGTCCATGCCCTGCACATCGACCGGCACCGTGAGCGCGGCTGGCAGGGCGAGGCCCGCCGCTACGGCGAGGGCATCGCCGTACTCGCGGGTGACCTGGCCTTCTCGTACGCCGGGCAGCTCATCCAGGACCTGCCCGCCGAGGCCCGGCAGATCTGGGGCCGGCTCGTCAGCGAGATGATCATCGGCCAGCACCTGGACGTCACGGTCGCCGCGGAATCCCTCCCGGACCCGAAGCTGGCCCGGTACATCGCCAACGCCAAGTCCGGCCACTACAGCATCCACCGCCCGCTGGAACTCGGCGCGGCCATCGCGGGCGACGCCACGTCGGCCGCCGCCTTCGAGGCGTACGGCACCGCGCTGGGCGAGGCGTTCCAGCTGCGCGACGACCTCATCGACACCTACGGCGACGCCGAGGCCGTCGGCAAGCCCGTCGGCGCCGACGCCGAACAGCACAAGATGACGCTCCTGGTGAGTCTCGCCGCGCTGCGCGACGCCCGCGTCGGCGAGCTGGTGCGGGCCGCCGACTGGGACGGGGCCGCCCTGGCGGAGGCGCTGACCAGCAGCGGCGTACGCGCCGAAGTGGAGCGCCGTATCGACGAGTTGGTGGTCCAGGCGCACCAGGCGCTGTCGGCCGCCCCCATCAGCGAGGAGTGGAAGCGCGAACTCGCCGACATGGCCACGTCCGTGGCCTACCGCGACCACTGATCCGGCGGCCCGTTCCCGTCCCGTCAGCCGCCAGATCTCCTCAAGAGCGAAGGTCACGTCATGCTGAACACGTTCATCGTCGGCGGTGGGCGAGCCGGCCTCGGGCTGCACTGGCCGGTGCTGCGTAAGCTGCGCGCCCTGCCGGACGAGTCCGCCCCCTGGTCACCGGACCCGCCCGTGGTCTGGGACGTCCAGGACATCCGTGCGCAGGCCCTGGCCGAGGGCCTGGTGCCGGCGGACTCACTGGCCCACGCCGCCGAGCTCGCGGACCCCGCCACCACGGTCGTCCATCTGTGCACGCCGCCGGTCGACCGGTTCGCCACGCTCCAGGAGCTGGCCGAACTCGGCTATACGCGTGTCGTGATCGAGAAGCCGATGGCCATCGACGTCGCCGGTCTGGAGGCCATCGACATGCTGGCGCGGGTGCGCGGTCTGCGGCTGCGGGTCGTCTCGCCGTGGCTGGCCAGCTCGCTCACCGATGAGCTGGCGCGGCTGGTGCGGTACGGCGCGTCGGGCGGCGCGGAGCGTGGAGCACCGGGTGGAGCGCCGGGTGAGCTGGGCGCGCTGCGTTCAATGGCCTTCACCCAGTTCAAGCCCCGGTGGACGCGCACGCTGCGCTCCGACAACCACACCACCGCCTTCGACGTGGAGCTGCCGCACTCGCTCGGCGTCGCCCTGCGCCTTGCGGGGGACGCCCGGATCGTCGACGCCGCGCTGACGGACATGCGGATCGGGGACACCGTCATCCCCCGGATGGGCAGCGCCCGGCTGACGCTCCAGCACCACAACGGCGTCACCACGGAGATAGCCTCCGACCTCACCTCGCCGATCCGCGAACGCCGGATCGGACTGCGGTTCGACACCGGTCACGCCGTCGGCCACTACCCGATCAGCGATGTCGACCACCATGCCAGCCTGACCGTCCACGACGGCTCCGGCGGCGGCGCGGCGACCCCCCGGCTCCTCTTCGACGATGCGCTGACCAGCTATATCGAGCACGTCTACCGGGACTACGAGGCGGGCACCGACCGGTCCGGCGGTTCGGGCGACCGGGACGACTACGCGATCGCCCGCCGCGTGGTTCAACTACTCCAGGAAGCCCGTGTGTTGGCGGACGCGGGGGATCCGCGCGAGGACCCGGGGGCGCCCGGCCGGCAGCCGCTGACCGGTGTCTCCCCCGCGCTCCGGGGCGGAGCGGAACATGAGTGACACCGGTCTGTACGACATCCGGCTGAGCGGCATCGGCGACGAGGCCGCCCCCGGACTCGACCGCCAGATCGAGGCGGTGCGGCGGCTCGGCTGGGACAGCGTGGAGCTGCGCTCGGTCGACGGCGTCCCCCTCGCCGACCTCGAAGGCCCGGCCTTCGACCGGGTGGCCGGCCGGATCGCGGACGCCGGCCTCGGGGTCTCCTGCGTCGACTCCCGGATCGGCAACTGGGCCCGTACGGTCGTCTCCCCGTTCGCCGACGACCTGACCGAACTGGACCGGCTCGCCGATCGGTGCGAGCGCCTCGGCACCCGCTACGTACGGATCATGTCGTACCCCAACGCCGGTCTGTCCGAGGGTGATTGGGAGCGCGAGGTGCTCGGCCGGGTGCGGCGGCTCGCCACCCGCGCCGAGGACGCGGGGCTGGTGCTGGTGCACGAGAACTGCGCGGGCTGGGCCGCGACCGACTCGGCGCGCATGCTCCGGCTGCTCGACGCCGCCGACAGCCCCGCACTGCGGCTGCTCTTCGACGTCGGCAACGGCATCGCGTACGGCTACGAGGCGTACGACCTGCTCGCGGCCATCGCGCCGTACGTCGCCCACGTCCATGTGAAGGACGGCACCGGCGACACGAACGCGCAGTTCTACTCGCTCCCCGGCGACGGGGACTGCCGGGTCGCGGACTCGCTGCGGCTGCTGTTCGCCCAGGGCTACTCCGGTGCCGTCTCGATCGAGCCGCACATCAACATCCGTCCGCACGAGGGGTGGTCGGACCCCTCCGGGGACTACGTGGACGCGTTCGTGGCGTACGGGAGGCGACTCGAAAAGCTCGTGGGCGAGCTGGGTCCGGCGGCGGGCCGCGCATGACCCACGCCGCTCAGCGACCCCGCCCGATCAACCCGCGCGACACCGTCGGGCTGACCGGGTCCGACCGCGACCTGCTGCTGCGCCTGCTCGCCCTGCGCACCGCCGGACCGCTGGAGACCGGCGGCGGCCCGCCCGTGGAGCTCTGGGAGGCACAGCGCGCGTACGCGGAGGCGGCGGCCGGGCTCGGCTTCCGGGTCGTCCACCACGCCCCCGCCGGACCCGGCGCGCTCACCGGCCCCGACGTACCCCGGGCGGTGAGGCGGGCCGCCGAGGCCCTGCCCGGATTCCTGGCCTGCCAGCCGAACATGGTGCTGCGGCTCGGACCCGAACTGCCGCGCGCCGCCACGGTGATGTTCAACGTGCACCTGGACACCGTCGCGGGCGGCGGCCCCGTCTCGTTCGGCGGATCGCGCTTCCACGGCCGGGGCTCCATCGACGCCAAGGGCCCCGCCGTCGGACTGCTCGCCGGGCTGCGGGCGGCCCTCGCCGCCTCTCCCGCGCTCGGCACCGAGGTGGGCGTGCTGATCCAGCTCGTCTCGGGCGAAGAGGGCGGCGCCATGGGCGTGTTCGGCACCAAGCCGCTGGTCGAGCAGGGGTACGTGGGGCGGCTCAACGTGTTCTGCGAGCCGACCGGCCTTCGCGTACTGAGCAGGGCCACGGCCTCCATGACCGCCCGTCTGCGTGTCGACGGGCGCGACGGCATCGACGACGAGCCGGGCGCGGGCCACAACGCGACGGTGCTCCTGGGCTATCTCGCCCAGCACCTCGCCACCGAGCTGCCGCCGCACGCCGTCGACGGACAGGTCTGCGTCGCCGGCATGAACACCGGCTCCATGCACAACAAGGTCTACGGCACGGGGCAGTTGCTGATCAATCTGTCGTACGGCTCAAAGGACACCGGGCGCAAGCTGGAAGCCGCCGTGGGCGACGTGCTGCGGACCGGCGTGGAGGGATTCCGCGAACGCTTCGCCGACAGCCCGACCTTCGCCACCACCGCCCGGGACGCCGCACGCGTGACTCATCTGGACTGGCTGAAGCGCGGGTTGCCCGCGCTGTACGCCGACGACGCGTGGGTCGGCGAGCTGCTGCTCGACCGGGCGGGGCTCGCGCCGTGGCCGGCCGAACTGCCCGCGTTCACCTGTGACGCGATCTGGCTGGCCGGTGTACCCGGCACCTCGACGGTGGTCTTCGGCCCCGGCGACCTCGGCGCCAACCAGGCCCACGCGGAGGGTGAGTTCGCCGATCTGGCCGATCTCGACCGCTACGCGCGGCACATCGGGCGCCTGCTCATCTCCTTCGCACGCAACCGGCTCGACCAGGGGAACTGACCTATGACGACGAGCACTCCCACCACCGCCTCCGCGACCGCCGCGACGCCTGTACGGCGCGTGGACCTCACCGAGCTGGTGGAGTTCACCGCCGCCGTGTTCCGGCACCACGGCCTGCCCGCCTCGCGGGCCCTGACCGCCGCGCACGCCCTGGTCCACGGCGACCTGACCGGCATCACCTCGCACGGCCTGACCAATCTGACCCGCCTCTATCTGAAGCTGTTCGAGAACGGCCGCTGCGACCCGGCCGCCGAACCCGAGGTGCTGGCCGACCGGGGCGCCGCCGTGCTGCTCGACGCGCACCGCGCACTCGGCCTCTGGTCGGCGAGCGAGGCCGTCGACCTGGCCGCCGAGCGCGCCCGGTCGTACGGCGTCGGGCTCGTCTCCGTACGCGACGCGACACATCTGGGCTGCGCGGGCGCGCACGCCAAGCGCGCGGCGGACCGGGGAATGATCTGCCTGCTGGTCTCCAACTGCGGCCGGCAGCGCATCATCCGGCCCCCCGGCGGGCGGGCCGCGCTGCTCGGCACCAACCCGCTCGCGTTCGCGGCGCCCGCGGGTGCGCGGCCCCCGCTCGTACTCGACATGAGCACCACCGTCGTCCCGACCGGGCGCGTCCGGGGCGCGGCGCGGGCCGGGCAGCCCATCCCGGAGGGGTGGCTGGAGGACGGGGACGGCCGGCCGGTGACCGATCCGCACGCGCTGGACCGGGGCGACGGCTATCTGAAGTGGCTGGGCGGCGATCCGTCCACGGGGGCCTTCAAGGGGTACGGGCTCGGCCTGCTCGTCGAGGTCCTCGGCGCGCTCCTGCCGGGCGCCGGGCTGGGCCCGGCGACGGAAGCCTGGTCCGGCGGCGGCAGCCCCAGCGGCCGGGACGACGACATCGGCTTCACGGTGCTGGTCGTCGCCCCGGCGGAGCTGCGTCCCCGCGAGGACTTCGAGGCGCAGACGGCGGGGATGTTCGACGCGCTGGTCGGCTCCCCGGCCGTGGACGAGGGCCGGCCCGTCCGCTACCCCGGCTGGTTCGAGGCCGAACGCGCCACGGAGCACGGCAAGAGCGGAGTCCCGCTGTCGGCGGCCCTGTTCGAGGAGCTGGCCGCGGTGGCGGCGGAACGGGGCCTGAGCGCGCCGACGGCGCTCATGTCGTAACGGGGGCGTTCTCACACGCCGGACGGGCTCTCTCGGCCCGTCCAAGCCCGCCCAAGCCCGTCCAAGCCCGTCCAAGGAGGACACGGACAATGAAACCCCTGCGGATAGGCGTGGTGGGGCTCGGGGTCATCTCCCGGTTCTACCTCGACGCCTTCCCCGGTCTGCCCACGCTCGACCTGGTCGCGGTGTGCGACCTGCGCGAGGAGGCCCTGGCCCCGCACCGCGCGGCCGGCCTGCCCCACTACCGGGACCACCGGCGGATGCTGGCCGAGGCCGCACTCGACGCGATCGTGGTCAACGTCCCCAACGACGCGCACGCCGCGGTCTGCCGGGACGCGCTGGAGGCGGGCGTCGCGGTCTGCGTCGAGAAGCCGCTCGCGCTGGACCTGGCCGAGGGCCGCGCGCTGACCGAACTGGCCGTGCGCGGCGGGTCGGTGCTGTTCACCGCGTTCCACCGGCGCTACAACGACAACGTGCTCGGCCTGCTGCGCTCCGTCCCCGACAGGGCGGCCGTGGAGTCGGTGACGGTCCGCTATCTGGAGAGGATCGAGGAGCACGTCGGCAAGGACCGCTGGTATCTCGACCCGGAGCGCTGCGGCGGCGGCTGCGTCGCCGACAACGGCCCCAACGCCTTCGACACCGTGCGGCTGTTCCTCGGCGAGCTGAGCGTGGAGTCCGCCGAGGTCGTACGCGACGAGGCCGGCGTCGACCGGCAGGCGAGGGTGGAGCTGCGCTCCGCCGGCGGGGTGCCCGCCACCGTGGAGCTGGACTGGTCGTATCCGCACGGCGAGGCGAAGGACGTCACCGTCCGGCTGAAGGACGGCACGGAGCACCACGCCGACATGCTCGCCGGACACCACGCGTTCAAGAGTTCGCTGAAACACGAATACGGCGGTGTGCTCGGGGAGTTCGAGCAGGCGGTACGCGCCGGTACGGACGCCTCCCGCGCCGGGCTCGCCATGCTGGAGCTGGTCGACGCGACGTACCGGACCGAGCGGGAGGGGGCGGTCCCGTGCTGAACAGGACGGCGTACGGTCCCCCGGCTCCCGGTCCGCTCGCGCCCAGCCCGGAGAACGGCGACAAGCGCACGGTCAGGTCCGAGGTGGTCAAGGTGCTGCGCCACCGCCGTACGGACCGCGGGATGCGCCTGGAGGAGTTCGCCTCCCGCTGCGTACGCCAGGGCGAGCTGCACGAACTGGTCACCACGGACCACCTGGAGACCGAGGCGGGCTCCCGCATCGACCGGGTCGGCTTCCTCGGATTCGTGGAGATCTCGGTCGCCGGGGTGCTGGACCGGGGCGACATCGTCCTCGTCGACGGGGAGCCCGTCGGCACCCTTCTGGGCTTCGACGCCTGCCACTTCCCCAACCACTACAACGTACTGATCCACACCGCCTGGACGCTCACCGGTCCCGAGGCCGGGCTGCGGCCCGGCTCGCAGGTCAGCTTCCGTCCGCCGCCGTCCACGGACGGCGATCCGGGCACTGGCCGGCCGTGACGGATCCGTACCGCCGTCGCACGAACACATCGCGCCTGATGGAGGGTTCAGTCATGGCACTACTCGACGAGATCGAGGCTCCCCGCGACCTCCGCGGGCTGTCGCCCGCACAACTCGGCCAACTCGGCTCGGAGATCCGCGAGTCGATGATCGACACGGTGTGCCGCTCCGGCGGACACCTCGGGCCCAACCTGGGCGTGGTCGAGCTGACCATCGCGCTGCACCGGGTCTTCGACTCGCCCAGGGACACGCTGCTCTGGGACATCGGCCACCAGACTTACGTACAGAAGCTGTTGACCGGCCGGCGCGCCGCGTTCGACGGGCTGCGCACGCGCGGCGGGCTGTCCGGGTACGCCTCGCGCGCCGAGTCCGAGCACGACGTGATCGAGAACTCCCACGCGTCGACGGCCCTCAGTTACGCGGACGGGCTGGCGCGCGCCCGCGAGCTGAGCGGCGACACGGACCGCGCGGTGGTCGCCGTCATCGGGGACGGGGCGCTCACCGGCGGCCTGGCCTGGGAGGCCCTGAACAACCTGGGCGGCGCGCGGCGTCCGGTGATCGTGGTCCTGAACGACAACGAGCGCTCGTACGCGCCGACCGTCGGCGGCCTCGCGGCGCACCTCGGGCGGCTGCGGGCGGCGGGCGGGGGCGGGAACGTCTTCGAGGAGTTCGGGTTCGGCTATCTGGGGCCGGTCGACGGGCACGACATCGCCGCTGTCGAGGACGCGTTGGGCCGGGCGAGGGCCCTGGGCGGTCCGGTCGTCGTGCATGTGGTGACGGAGAAGGGGCGCGGCTGGGAGACGGCCGAGACGAACGAGCTGGACCGGTGCCATGTCGTACGGGCGACGCCCTCGGCCACCTCGTCGCCGTCGTCCAGCCCCGCGTGGACGGCGGTGTTCTCCGACGAGATGGTACGGATCGGGGCCGCGCGCCGGGAGGTCGTCGCGATCACGGCGGCGATGGCGGAACCGGTCGGACTGCTGGAGTTCCAGCGGGAGTTCCCCGCGCGCACGATCGACGTGGGGATCGCCGAACAGCACGCCGCGGCGGCGGCGGCCGGCCTCGCGCTGGGCGGTCTGCACCCGGTGCTGGCCATCTACGCGACGTTCGGCAACCGCATGATCGACCAGATGGTCACCGACATCGCCCTGCACCGCGCCCCGGTCACGCTGGTGATGGACCGCGCGGGCGTGACCGGCGACGACGGGGCCAGCCACAACGGCATGTGGGACCTGACGCTCTTCCAGGCCGTACCCGGCATCCGTATCGCCGCGCCGCGCGACGGTACGCGGTTGCGTGAACTGCTCGGTGAGGCGGTCGCCTGGGACCGGGGGCCGACGGTGCTGCGCTTCCCCAAGGGCACGACCGGCGCGGACATCCCCGCCATCGACACGACCGACGGCTTCGACGTGCTCCACAACGCGCCCGGCCGCGACCTGCTGATCGTCGCCGTGGGCCCGATGGCCCGGCTCGCGCTGGACGTCGCGGGGCAGCTCGCGGAGGCGGGCATCGGGGCGACGGTGGTCGACCCGCGCTGGGTCGCGCCGGTCAACCCCACGCTGGTGGAGGCCGCCGCGTACTTCAAGCAGGTGATCACCATCGAGGACGGCGGACGCGTCGGGGGCGTGGGCAGCGCGTTCGCGCAGGCCTTGGCGGACGCCGGGATCGACACGCCCGTACGGAACTTCGGGCTGCCGCGCGAATTCCTCGACCACGGGTCGCGGGCCCAGGTCCTCGCCCACTGCGGGCTGACCGCCGACGCCGTCACCGGCGCGGTGCTGACTCGGACGACCTCGGAAAGGACCCTCACCTCATGACCGCCATCGCGCTGGGAATGCCGGATGTTCCGACGAAGCTGGCCGATCGGAGGGTCAGTCGGCAGATCCAGGTGGGTTCGGTGGCTGTCGGTGGGGATGCGCCGGTGTCGGTGCAGTCGATGACGACGACGCGTACGTCTGATGTCGGGGCGACGTTGCAGCAGATCGCGGAGTTGACGGCGTCGGGGTGTCAGATCGTGCGGGTGGCGTGTCCGACGCAGGATGACGCGGACGCGCTGGCGACTATCGCGCGGAAGTCGCAGATTCCGGTGATCGCGGATATTCATTTTCAGCCGAAGTACGTGTTCGCGGCGATTGACGCGGGGTGTGCGGCGGTGCGGGTGAATCCGGGGAACATCAAGCAGTTCGATGACAAGGTGCGGGAGATCGCGAAGGCGGCTTCCGGGGCGGGTACGCCGATCCGTATCGGGGTGAACGCGGGGTCGCTGGACGCGAGGCTTCTGAGGAAGTACGGGAAGGCGACGCCGGAGGCTCTGGTGGAGTCGGCGTTGTGGGAGGCGTCGTTGTTCGAGGAGCACGGTTTCGGTGACATCAAGATCTCGGTGAAGCACAACGATCCGGTGGTGATGGTGAACGCGTACCGGCTGCTGGCGGCGCGGAGTGATTATCCGCTGCATCTGGGTGTGACGGAGGCGGGTCCGGCGTTCCAGGGGACGATCAAGTCGGCGGTGGCGTTCGGGGCGCTGCTGAGCGAGGGGATCGGGGACACGATCCGGGTGTCTTTGTCGGCGCCGCCGGTGGAGGAGATCAAGGTCGGGCTTCAGATCCTGGAGGCGCTGAATCTGAAGCAGCGCCGCCTGGAGATCGTCTCCTGCCCGTCGTGCGGCCGCGCCCAGGTGGATGTGTACAAGCTGGCGGACGAGGTGAGTGCGGGTCTGGAGGGCATGGAGGTGCCGCTGCGCGTGGCGGTGATGGGCTGTGTGGTCAATGGTCCCGGTGAGGCGCGTGAGGCGGATCTGGGTGTGGCTTCCGGCAACGGCAAGGGCCAGATCTTCGTCAAAGGCGAGGTCATCAAGACGGTCCCCGAATCGAAGATCGTCGAGACCCTCATCGAAGAGGCCCTGAAGATCGCCGAACAGATGGAACGAGACGGCATCGCCTCGGGCGAGCCCCAGGTCTCCATCAGCTGAGGATCGGCGCTCGGTGATCGGCCCGAGGCTCCTCGGAGTCGTACGCCGACCGTCCTCCGCCCCCGTTCGCGCCTTGTCTCCGTACGGGCCCCGCATCCCACGCCTCCGGGCGTCCGGGGAGCGGGGCCCTTACGTGTGCGCGGCGGGCCACAGAGGTGGCGGGTACAGTGCGGAGAATCAGCAGACGTATGGTGAGGCCCCTCTCGTGTTGACGCAGACCACCACTCGGGTCCTCGACCCAGGCGAACTCGGCGCCGCGCTCGCCATTCTCGAGAGTGAGCCCGTCGCCAACGCGTTCGTGGCTTCGCGTGTCCAGGCGGCGGGACTCGACCCCTGGCGCCTCGGCGGCGAGATGTGGGGCTGGTACGCGGACGGGCGACTGCGCTCGCTCTGTTACTCCGGCGCCAACCTGGTGCCGATCTGCGCTTCCCCCGAGGCCGTACGGGCCTTCGCGGACCGCGCCCGCCGGACGGGGCGCCGCTGCTCGTCGATCGTCGGCCCAGCCGAGCCCACGGCCCTCCTCTGGCGACTCCTGGAGCCCAACTGGGGCCCCGCCCGCGAGGTGCGCGCGAACCAGCCCCTCATGGTCACCGAGCAGGTGCCCGAGACGGTGCGACCGGACCCCCTCGTACGCCGCATCCGTAAGGAGGAGCTGGAGACGATCATGCCGGCGTGCGTGGCGATGTTCACCGAGGAGGTCGGCGTCTCGCCGCTGGCCGGCGACGGCGGGCTGCTCTACCAGGCGCGCGTGGCCGAACTCGTGGGTGCGGGGCGGTCGTTCGCCCGTATCGACGACGGCAAGGTGATCTTCAAGGCGGAGATCGGCGCGGCCACGTCGCACGCCTGCCAGATCCAGGGCGTCTGGGTCGCCCCCGAATTCCGCGGCCAGGGCCTCTCGGAGAGCGGCATGGCAGCCGTCGTACGGTACGCGCTCGCCGATGTCGCCCCCGTCGTCAGCCTCTACGTGAACGACTACAACACCCCGGCCAGGGCCTCCTACCGACGGGTCGGCTTCCGCGAGGTGGGCGCCTTCATGAGCGTCCTCTTCTGAAAGTAGGGTTCGGCCATGTCGAGCGTGCCGAGCTTCCCCGGGAGCGACTCCCGGATCCCCGACGTGCGCGTCGGGCCGATCGACCTCGCCGCGCGCGTGGACGAGGCACTGGCGGTACAGGCGCTCGCCTTCGGGCTGAGCGAGGGCGAGATCGGCGTACGGCGCCAGATCGTGCTGCGGCACCTCCTCGCGCCCGGTGCGCGGGCGTACGGGGCGGTCACGGCGGAGGGGCGACTGGCCGGGTTCGTCTACGGCATGCCGAACGACCGCTCCCACTGGTGGTCCACCGTCGTCGAGCCGTATCTGCGCTCCGAAGGCGCCGACGCCTGGCTCGACGACTCCTTCGTGATCACCGAACTGCACGTCCACCCGGCGTTCCAGGGCCGAGGCATCGGGCGCACCCTGATCACCACCATCACGGACGTCGCCCGGCAGCCCCGCTCGATCCTCTCCGCGATCGACACCGACAGCCCCGCCCGCGGCCTCTACCGCACCCTCGGATACCAGGACCTGGCGCGCCAGGTCCTCTTCCCGAGCGCCGCCAAGCCGTACGCCGTGATGGGTGCCCCGCTCCCGCTGCGGCGGCGCTGAGCGCCGTACGGCGCGGGATTACTGATTTCCGCCTGCCGGTGTGCCCCGGATAACCTCCTGCCAACACCCGAGAAGAAACGCAGGAGTGCTCCCCATGTCCCAGGTCCAGCGCATGTCCCGTTTGATGGCCAAGACACTGCGCGACGACCCGGCGGACGCGGAGACCCTCAGCCACAAGCTTCTGGTCCGCGCCGGGTACGTACGCCGCACCTCCGCCGGCCTCTGGAGCTGGCTGCCCCTCGGTAAGAAGGTCCTCGACAACATCTCGCGCGTCGTGCGCGAGGAGATGGACGCCATCGGGGCACAGGAAGTACTGTTGCCGGCGCTGCTTCCCAAGGAGCCCTACGAGGCGAGCGGTCGCTGGGACGAATACGGCGACCTCCTCTTCCGTCTCAAGGACCGCAAGGGCGGCGACTACCTGCTCGGCCCGACGCACGAGGAGATCTTCACCCTGGTCGTCAAGGACCAGTGCTCGTCCTACAAGGACCTGCCGGTGATGCTCTACCAGATCCAGACGAAGTACCGGGACGAGGCCCGCCCCCGCTCCGGCGTCCTGCGCGGCCGTGAGTTCCAGATGAAGGACTCGTACTCCTTCGACACCACGGACGAGGGCCTCGCCGAGTCGTACGCGCTCCACCGCGCGGCGTACCAGAAGATCTTCGCGCGCCTCGGGCTCGACTACCGCATCGTCTCCGCCATCTCCGGCGCGATGGGCGGCTCCGCGTCCGAGGAGTTCCTGGCCCCGGCCGCCGCGGGCGAGGACACCTTCGTCGACTGCCCCAACGGCGACTACGCCGCCAACACCGAGGCCGTCACCTTCACCACCGACCCCGTCGACGGGTCGGTACACGGGGCGCTGGAGGAGCTGGACACCCCCGACACCCCGACCATCGAGACACTGGCCACGTTCCTGGGCGTGCCGGCCTCGGCGACGCTGAAGAACCTGCTGGTGAAGGTCGACGGCGAGATCACCGCCGTCGGCGTCCCCGGCGACCGCGAGGTGGACCTCGGCAAGCTCGGTGAGCACCTGGCGCCCGCCGTGGTGGAGCTGGTGACGGCCGAGGACTTCGAGGGCCGGCCCGAGCTGGTACGCGGCTACGTCGGCCCGCAGGGACTGAAGGTCCGCTACATCGCCGACCCCCGCGTGGCGCCCGGTACGGCCTGGGTCACCGGCGCGAACAAGGCCGACACCCACGCGCGCAACGTCGTCTGCGGGCGCGACTTCGAGGTGGACGACTACCTCGACGTCGTGGTCGTCGAGGAGGGCGACCCCTGTCCCGTGTGCGGCACCGGTCTGAAGCTGGGACGCGCCATCGAGATCGGTCACATCTTCCAGCTGGGCCGCAAGTACGCCGACACCTTCCAGCTCGACGTGCTCGGGCAGCAGGGCAAGCCGGTCCGGGTGACCATGGGCTCGTACGGCATCGGCGTCTCCCGCGCCGTCGCCGCGCTTGCCGAGCAGACCGCCGATGAGCAGGGCCTGTGCTGGCCCCGTGAGATCGCTCCGGCGGACGTGCACGTCGTCGCGGCGGGCAAGGCCCTCCAGACGGAGCTGGCGGTCGACGTGGCGGAGCAACTGGGCGCGGCGGGGCTGCGCGTGCTGGTGGACGAGCGCCCCGGTGTCTCTCCCGGTGTGAAGTTCACGGACGCGGAGCTGATCGGCGTTCCCAAGATCCTGGTCGCGGGGCGCCGTTCGGCCGAAGGCGTGCTGGAGCTGAAGGACCGCCGCACCGGGGAGCGCGAGGAGCTCACCGTCGCCGAGGCGATCGCGCGTCTGACGGCCACCGTCTGACGGTCGGCGCCGCCCTTCGGGGACGAGGCGTCGGGACGAGCGCGGCGGAGTGAGGGCGCGGACGGCGGAGTACGGGGCGGGTGGGCCGGTCCAGGTGACGGACCCGGCCGCCCCGTGGCTGCTCCCCGCTAGAGCCAGTCCGCGAACTCCAGCAACAGTTCCGCGTCTTGGCGGCGTCCGGCCTCCAGCGCGCGTACACCCGACTCCACCGCGCGGAAGAGCGTCCAGCCACGCAGGCGCTCGCGGTCGATGTCCAGCGAGTCGGCCAGCTTGTTCACACGGCGCCGCGTCGCCGCCGCGCCGGACGCCGCCGCGACGAGGTCCTCCACCCGGTCGCGTACCAGCCGCGCCAGGTCGTACGCGCGCTCACCCACCACGGGCACGGGGCCGACCGCGAGCCACGGCGCCCGGTCACCGGACAGCACCTTGCCCTGGCGGAAGGCACCGTGGAGCAGCATCAGCTCCGCCGGCCCGGCCGCGAGCAGTTCCGCACGCGCGTCCAACGCCGCCGTGACGAGCGGAACGACCTGCGGGTCCGTCGCGGCCCGCAGCGCCTCCGCCTGCCCCGCCGTCCGCTCGGCGACCGTTTCGAAGCCGTGGTCGGCGACCGGCTCGACCCACAACTTCCGCACCGTTCCGGCCGCTTCGAGCAGTGCCTTGGCCTCGGGCAGGGAGCGCAGCGACGTCTCGGTGTGGAGCCGTTCCAGAAGCAGCGCACCGTCGGAGCCCGAGATGAGCTCCACCGAGCCCCAGCCCTTCCAGTGCGTCAGCGCCGCCCGCTCCGGCCCCGGGGCCGCGAACGGCGGGACCACCTTGAGCGCGGCCGGGGCGCCGTCGGGGCGCCGTACAAGCACCACGAGGCTGCTCCCGCCACCCGGCGCCACCACCCGCTCGACCGTCAACTCCCGCTGTTCCACCGCCTCCTGGGCGATCCCGGGCAGCTGTCCGAGCCATTGCCCGGCCACGGACTCCCCGTACGTCTCGCTCAGGGTGCGCACCAGCCGCCGCGGCGGTTCGAAAGCCATACGTGCCTAGATCCCTTTCGGTGCGAGCGGGCTCACAGACGCTCGGCGAGCCCAGGAAAGGCTACGCCGCTGCCCCGCCAGCGCACCGCCCGCACCGCCGCCTCGCGCAGTGCCCCCGCGGCGTCCTGGCGCAGCGGCCCCTCCGAGGCCCGTACGAGGTCGGAGTAGACCCCCGCGATCCGGTCCTCCAGATCGGCGGCGAGCCTTACGGCGGCGGCCGTGTCGGGCACCTCGAAGGGCAGGGCGTACGCGGCGGCCGCCGCGGCCGGCTTCCCGCCGAGATCGCGCACCGTACGCGCGAGGCTGTCGCGCCGCGCACGGTGCGCGTCGTAGGCGTTCGTCGCCTCCGGGCGGCGCTCGTCGCCCACGCGGCCGCCGACGACGCCGTATCCGTACACCGCGGCGTGCTCCGCGGCGAGGGCGGCCTGGGCGGCGTCCAGCACGCGGTCGCTGCTCACGAGAAGGATCCTTTCGTCAGCAGGAACGCGTGGGCGGCGCCGGCCGCCGCGAGCGAGGCCAGCAGCCTGGCGAGTTCGGGCGGGGCGTGGACCAGCGCCTCGGTGTGCGCGTCGGCGGCACGGCGCTCGGCCGCGGCCAGCTCCCTGACCGCGGTGCCTGCGTCGGCGGGGACCGACGGCGCGGGCCCGGTGTCCCCGACGGCCGTCCCGTGGGAAGCGGATGCGGACGGCGACGCCGATGCGGACGGCGGCGGCTTCGCCGACTCGCCCTTCTTAGGAGGCGACAGGGCGGTCACATGCCGCGCGACGGCGCCCCGCAGCGGCGTCAGCCGCGTTGCCTCGTCCGGATGCCGCTCAAGCACCGCGTCGTACAGCCGCAGGAGTTCGCGGCTCGTGCGGGTGGCCCTGACCTGTAGCGCCTTCGCGGCCCTGACCGCGGCCGCGCTCGTCGGACCACCCGATTCGTCACCGTCGTCGTCACCGGAGCAGGCGGTCAGCAGACCTCCCGCCGCGGCCCCCGCCGCCAAGAGCGCACCCCTCCGTGTCGTCCCCGTGCGCCCCACGCGTGTCTCCCTCGGGCCTCGCAGTGATCACCGCAGGCGAGCGTACCTGCGGGTCAGCCGCAGGTGGACGGCAACACCCCCCGCGACCGGATACCCTTTGCCTGACACGCGACGATCCCACAACAGCACACACGCGGCCGAGGAGTCACCCGGATGAGCACCACCCACAGCGAGAGGCTGCGCGGACTGCTGGAACCGCTCGTCAGCGCGAAGGACCTGGATCTCGAAGAGATCGAGGTGTCCCGGGCGGGCAGGCGTCGTGTGCTGAGGATCGTGGTCGACTCCGACGACGGCGTGGACCTGGACGCGTGTGCCGAGCTGAGCCGCACCATCTCCACGACTCTCGACGAGACGGACGCGATGGGCGAGGACGAGTACCAGCTCGAAGTGACCTCCCCAGGAGCCGACCGCCCGCTGACCGAGCACCGTCACTACGTACGCGCCGTCGGCCGTCTGGCGAAGATCCAGCTTCACGACGGCGGCGAATTCGTGGCCCGCGTTCTCGCGGTGGACGACGAAGGGCTCGACCTCGAAGTACCGGGCGTGAAGGGGCGCAAGCCGACCGCCCGCCGGGTCGAGTTCGCGTCGATCGCCAAGGCGCGCGTGGAGCTCGAGTTCAACCGCAAGGACAAGAAGGAAGAGGAGGCGTAGCCATGGACATCGACGTGAAGCTCCTGAAGGGCTTGGCACAAGAGAAGGAGATCCCCTTCGACCTGTTGGTCGAGGCGATCGAATCCGCCCTCCTCATCGCCTACCACCGCACGGAGGGAAGCCGCCGTCTCGCCCGCGTCGTCCTCAGCCGCGACAACGGTCATGTAACGGTGTGGGCCAAGGAGGACGCGTCGGAGCTGGAGGAGGGCCAGGAGCCGAAGGAGTTCGACGACACCCCGTCGGACTTCGGCCGCATCGCCGCCACCACGGCGCGGCAGGTCATCCAGCAGCGGCTCCGGGACGCCGAGAACGACGTCACCTTCGGTGAGTACGCCCGCCGTGAGGGCGACATCGTCGCCGGCCAGGTGCAGCAGGGCAAGGACCCCAGGAACGTCCTCGTACGGCTGGACGACAAGCTGGAGGCCATCCTCCCGGTGCAGGAGCAGGTGCCGGGCGAGGAGTACACGCACGGTCTGCGGCTGCGTACGTTCGTGGTCCGCGTCGCCAAGGGCGTACGAGGCCCGTCGGTGACCCTGTCGCGCACCCACCCCAACCTCGTGAAGAAGCTCTTCGAGCTGGAGGTCCCGGAGATCGCGGACGGCTCCGTGGAGATCTGCGCGATCGCCCGTGAGGCGGGCCACCGCACGAAGATCGCCGTACGGTCCACCCGCTCCGGCCTCAACCCCAAGGGCGCCTGCATCGGCCCCATGGGGTCGCGGGTGCGCAACGTGATGGCGGAGCTGCACGGCGAGAAGATCGACATCGTCGACTGGTCGGACGACCCGGCCGAGATGGTGGCCAACGCCCTGTCGCCGGCCCGGGTCAGCAAGGTCGAGGTCGTCGACCTCGGCGCCCGCTCCGCGCGGGTGACGGTGCCGGACTACCAGCTGTCGCTGGCGATCGGGAAGGAAGGGCAGAACGCCCGCCTCGCCGCCCGTCTCACCGGCTGGCGCATCGATATCCGGCCCGACACGGAGCAGACCGACGGGGCGGCCAGGGCGGACGACGGCGGGGCCGCCGCGGGAGGCCGGCCGTCTCGCGGCGACCGCCGCTGACCCTCCGGTACGGGGCGGCGGCACGGGGCGGGGCGAGGCAGGCGGCGTACGGGACGGTGCGGCACGAGCCCGTCGACGTACGGCGCGGCGGCGCCCCCTCGCGATCACCGCGGTCGCCTGCCGCCACCGGCCCGCGGGCGCCCCGGCACCGGTAGCGCCGTCGACCCGTCGGCCGCACCGTATCCGGCCATCGGCCGCCACCCGTCGGCCACCGTCGGTCGCGGTCGACCGCCGTCGGTCAACTCCGCCCGGGGCCCGCGACATGCGGCGACGTGGGACGACGGACCGTGCGGAGATCAACCGAGTCTTTTTGGCCAGCAAGCGTTCGACCATTGCCCCGAAGGGGTGAGGGCAGCGCGGGGAGGTAGACTTAGAGATGTCTGGCCGGACGCACGCCCGCGCCTGCCCTGAGCGAACCTGCGTGGGATGCCGGGAGCGAGCGGCCAAGAGCGATCTGCTGCGCATCGTGGTGGTCGAGGGTGCTTGCCTCCCTGATCCACGCGGTACGCTGCCCGGCCGGGGCGCTTATGTACACCCCGCCTCGTTCTGTCTCGATCAGGCGGTCCGCCGCCGGGCGTTTCCCCGGGCCTTCAAGGTCAAGGGACCGCTCGACAGCACGGAACTGCTGCTCCATGTCGAGCAGACAGCAATGCACGAAGACGTACGGCACGGAACCCCGTGCGGTTCAGGTACCTCGCGAGTTGGAAGTAGGTCGAGATTGCGATGAGCACTCGATGAGTACGCGATGAGTACGCCCATGAAGTAGCGACGGTCCGGCGGTAACCCGGACCTAAAAGGAGCGAAGTGGCTAAGGTCCGGGTATACGAACTCGCCAAGGAGTTCGGCGTGGAGAGCAAGGTCGTCATGGCCAAGCTCCAAGAACTCGGTGAATTCGTCCGTTCGGCGTCGTCGACGATCGAGGCGCCGGTTGTACGCAAATTGACTGATGCTTTGCAGGGCCCCGGCGGCAACGCCGCGAAGCCCGCAGCGAAGCCCGGGGCGCCGCGCAAGGCGAGCCCCGCCAAGCCCGCCGCGCCCTCCCCGGCGCAGGCGGCACGTCCGGCTGCTCCCAAGCCCGGTGTCGCGGCTCCCAAGCCGGCCGCCGCCGAGGCCCCGCAGAGCAGCACCCCTTCCTCTCCGGCTCCGGCCGCGACGCCCGCCTCCGGCCCGCGTCCCGGTCCGAAGCCCGCAGTGTCGAAGCCCGCACCGGCTCCGGTGCCCGCGGCCGAGTTCTCGGCACCGGCTCCGGCCCAGCCGGCGCCTCCGCAGGCCCCGCAGTCCCCGGCGGCCCCGCGCTCCGGTTCGGCCACCCCGGGGCCCCGCCCCGCCGGTGGTCCTGCCGCCCGTCCGGCTCCGGCCGGCGGTCAGCGCGACGGCGGCCGTGACGGTGGCCGCGGTGGCGAGCGCCCCGGTGGCGAACGCCCCGCGCGTCCCGCGGGTCAGGGCGCCCGTCCGGGTGCTCGTCCGGCGGGTCCCCGCCCGGGCAACAACCCCTTCACCTCGGGTGGTTCCACCGGAATGGCGCGCCCGCAGGCGCCCCGTCCGGGTGGCGCCCCGCGTCCCGGCGGTGCCGGTGCGCCCGGTGGACCGCGTCCGCAGGGCGCCGGTCAGGGCGGTCCCCGTCCGCAGGCCGGTGCCGGTGGCCAGGGCGGTCGCCCGAGCCCCGGTGGTATGCCCCGTCCTGGTGGCGCCCCGCGTCCCGGCGGCGCCCCCGCCGGTAACCGTCCGAACCCGGGCATGATGCCGCAGCGTCCCGCCGCGGGTCCGCGTCCCGGCGGTGGCCCCGGCGGAGGCCGTGGTCCCGGTGGTGCCGGCAGGCCCGCCGGTGGCGGTGGCGGCGGCGGTCGTCCCGGTGGTGGCGGCGGTTTCGCCGGTCGTCCCGGTGGCGGTGGCGGCGGTGGCTTCGCCGGTCGCCCCGGTGGCGGTGGCGGTGCTCCGGGTCGTCCCGGTGGTGGCGGTTTCGGTGGCGGCGGTGGCCGTCCCGGTTTCGGCGGACGTCCGGGTGGTCCCGGTGGCCGTGGTGGAACACAGGGCGCGTTCGGCCGCCCCGGTGGACCGGCCCGTCGTGGCCGTAAGTCGAAGCGGCAGAGGCGCCAGGAGTACGAGGCCATGCAGGCCCCGTCGGTAGGCGGCGTGATGCTGCCGCGTGGCCAGGGACAGGTCGTCCGGCTGTCGCGCGGTGCGTCGCTCACCGACTTCGCGGAGAAGATCAACGCCAACCCGGCGTCGCTCGTCGCCGTGATGATGAACCTCGGCGAGATGGTCACTGCCACGCAGTCCGTCTCCGACGAGACCCTGCACGTACTCGCCGGCGAGATGAACTACGTCGTCGAGATCGTCAGCCCGGAGGAGGAGGACCGCGAGCTTCTCGAGTCCTTCGACATCGAGTTCGGCGAGGACGAGGGCGGCGAGGAGTTCCTCGTCGCGCGTCCCCCGGTCGTGACCGTCATGGGTCACGTCGACCACGGTAAGACCCGGCTGCTCGACGCCATCCGTAAGACGAATGTCGTCGCGGGCGAGGCCGGCGGTATCACGCAGCACATCGGCGCGTACCAGGTCGCCACCGAGGTCAACGACGAAGAGCGCAGGATCACCTTCATCGACACCCCGGGCCACGAGGCGTTCACCGCCATGCGTGCCCGTGGTGCCAAGTCCACCGACATCGCGATCCTCGTGGTGGCGGCGAACGACGGTGTGATGCCCCAGACGATCGAGGCGCTGAACCACGCCAAGGCGGCCGACGTGCCGATCGTGGTCGCGGTCAACAAGATCGACGTCGAGGGCGCGGACCCGACCAAGGTGCGCGGTCAGCTGACCGAGTACGGCCTCGTGGCCGAGGAGTACGGCGGCGACACCATGTTCGTCGACATCTCCGCCAAGCAGGGTCTGAACATCGACAGCCTGCTGGAGGCCGTGGTCCTCACGGCGGACGCCTCGCTCGACCTCCGGGCCAACCCGGAACAGGACGCGCAGGGTATCGCCATCGAGGCGCACCTCGACCGCGGTCGCGGCGCCGTCGCCACCGTGCTCGTCCAGCGCGGCACGCTGCGCGTCGGTGACACGATGGTCGCCGGTGACGCGTACGGCCGTGTCCGGGCGATGCTCGACGACAACGGCAACAACGTCGAGGAAGCGGGTCCCGCGACCCCCGTCCTGGTCCTGGGACTCACCAACGTCCCCGGCGCCGGCGACAACTTCCTGGTCGTCGACGAGGACCGCACCGCGCGGCAGATCGCCGAGAAGCGTGCCGCTCGTGAGCGGAACGCGGCGTTCGCCCGCAAGGGCGTCCGGTTCTCCCTGGAGAACCTGGACGAGGCCCTCAAGGCCGGCCTGGTGCAGGAACTCAACCTCATCATCAAGGGCGACGCGTCCGGTTCGGTGGAGGCCCTCGAGTCCTCGCTGCTCCAGCTCGACGTCGGTGAAGAGGTCGACATCCGGGTTCTGCACCGCGGCGTCGGTGCGGTCACGGAGTCCGACATCGACCTGGCGATGGGCTCCGACGCCATCGTCATCGGCTTCAACGTGCGCGCCGCGGGGCGTGCCTCGCAGATGGCCGACCGCGAGGGTGTCGACGTCCGCTACTACTCGGTGATCTACCAGGCCATCGAGGAGATCGAAGCGGCCCTCAAGGGCATGCTCAAGCCGGAGTACGAGGAGATCGAGCTCGGTACGGCGGAGATCCGCGAGGTCTTCCGCTCGTCCAAGCTCGGCAACATCGCGGGTGTTCTCATCCGGTCCGGCGAGGTCAAGCGCAACACCAAGGCCCGGCTCGTCCGCGACGGCAAGGTCATCGCGGAGGACCTCAACATCCAGGGTCTGCGCCGCTTCAAGGACGATGTCACCGAGATCCGTGAAGGCTTCGAGGGCGGTATCAACCTCGGAAACTTCAACGACATCAAGATCGACGACGTCATCGCGACGTACGAGATGCGCGAGAAGCCGCGCGGCTGACGTACGCCGGTGGTGCCCACCACCGCGTGACTGACGTGACGTGGTGCCGATGCCGCCCGGGTCCTGCTCGGGCGGTATCGGCGGTCCGGGGCCGGTCGACGGTGCTTTAATCCGTCGATCGGCCCCGGCCGTTCCGTGTACGGTTTGTGTGCCCCTGCCAAGCGCTGGCGGGCCCTACCCCGTACCGGCGGGACATCCGGAAACACATGTATGTGGGGACACTGTCCTTCGACCTGCTCCTCGGCGACGTACGGTCGCTTAAGGAGAAACGCTCCATCGTCCGGCCGATCGTCGCCGAACTCCAGCGGAAGTTCGCGGTGAGTGTGGCGGAGACCGGCGACCAGGATCTTCATCGCAGGGCCGAGATCGGTCTGGCGGTGGTGTCCGGGGACACGGTGCATCTGAGGGACGTTCTGGACCGGTGCGAGCGCATGGTCGCCGGCCGTCCGGAGGTGGAGCTGCTGTCGGTACGGCGGCGGCTGCACGGAGACGACGACTGAGCCGCCCGGCCCCGGGCAGGCGACGGTCGCAGCAGCAAGAGCAGCAGACAAGAAACCCAGAAGGAAGAGTGACGGACCGGTGACCGACAACGCGCGGGCCCGCAAGCTGGCCGACCGCATCCAGGTCGTGGTCGCGGAGACCCTGGACCGGCGTATCAAGGATCCGCGGCTGGGCTTCGTGACCATCACGGACGCCCGGGTCACCGGCGACCTGCGGGAGGCCACGGTCTTCTACACGGTCTACGGCGACGACGAGGAGCGCGCGGCGTCCGCCGCCGCCCTGGAGAGCGCCAAGGGCGTGCTCCGCTCCGAGGTGGGACGTCAGACCGGTGTGCGGTTCACACCGACGCTGGCGTTCGTCCCCGACGCCCTGCCGGACAACGCCCGCACCATGGAGGATCTTCTCGACAAGGCTCGCGCCAAGGACGCAGAGGTGCGTGAGGTGTCGACCGGTAAGACCTACGCGGGCGAGGCCGACCCTTACCGCAAGCCCGGTGACGAGGGCTACGAGGAGGACTCCGAGGGCGCGGCGGAGGGCGAGGCGGATGCCGCTGCCACGGCCGACGGGTCCGCGGCGGCCGCCTCCGGTGAGGCCGGCCGCGGCGACGACGACACGGACGGCGCCGCCGCTAAATGACCCAGCAACTCCCCACGCCCGACGGTCTTGTCATCGTGGACAAGCCGTCGGGCTTCACTTCGCACGATGTCGTGGCCAAGATGCGCGGCATCGCCAAGACCCGCCGCGTCGGCCACGCCGGCACACTCGACCCCATGGCGACGGGCGTTCTCGTCCTCGGCGTGGAGCGGGCCACCAAGCTGCTGGGGCACCTCGCTCTGACCGAGAAGGAGTATCTCGGCACCATCAGGCTGGGGCAGGACACCGTCACCGACGATGCCGAGGGCGAGCCCATCTCGTCCACCGACGCGTCCGGCGTCACCCGTGAGGGCATCGACGCCGGGGTGGCCGCGCTCAGCGGCGCGATCATGCAGGTGCCGTCCAAGGTCAGTGCCATCAAGATCGACGGGAAGCGGTCGTACGCGCGCGTACGGGGCGGTGAGGACTTCGAGATCCCGGCCCGGCCGGTGACCGTCTCGTCGTTCCAGGTGTACGACGTCCGTCCGGACGTCGCCGAGGACGGTACGCCCGTGGTCGACCTGGTCGTGTCGGTCGTCTGCTCCTCCGGTACGTACATCCGTGCCCTCGCACGTGACCTCGGCGCGGGACTCGGGGTCGGGGGGCATCTCACGGCGCTGCGCAGGACGCGGGTCGGTCCGTACGGCCTCGACGAGGCCAGGACGCTCGACCAGCACCAGGAGCGGCTGACCGTCATGCCGGTGGCCGACGCCGCGGCGACGGCCTTTAAGCGCTGGGACGTGGACGAGAGGCGGGCGAAGCTGCTGCTCAACGGCGTACGGCTGGACATGCCCCCGCGCCGGGACGGGGCCGTGACCGGCCCCGTGGCGGCGTTCGGGCCCGACGGGCGGTTCCTGGCGCTGGTGGAGGAGCAGGGCGGCAAGGCGAAGAGTCTGGCTGTTTTCGGCTGATCGGGTAGCTGCTGTCTGTGGGTGGCGGTGCGGGTGCCCGTGCCGATGCGGGTGGCTGTGGCTGTGGTGAGGGGCGTGCGTGCCGTCTTCGGGATTCACCCCGTCGGGCGGCGCTCGGAGTGAACAGAGGGTGCACTGGGGGCGCCTTCGGCTCGCGTCCTTCTCCGGCTGATCAACATCTGCCTACCGTCTGAGCCATGGGTAGCGGGGACCGGGCGACGCTGGTGCGGATCTGTGATCTGGCGGGCAGGCCCCGCGGGACCGGCTTCGTCGCCGACTCCGCGGGGACCGTCGTCACCAGCCACGAGGCCGTGGACGGCCTCGCACGGCTGGTCCTGCACGCACCGGGGGAGCGGACCTGTCTCGCCGACGCCGACGCGATCATTCCGCTGCCGGAGGTCGGGCTGGCGCTCGTGCGCACCGAGGGTCTCGACGTGCGACCGCTGCCGATCTCACCCAGGGACAGTCCCGAGGCCGGGACGTATGTACGGATCGCCGCCCACGGGTGGCGTCAGGCGCGCCTGCTGGGCGCGGTTCCGGCCACGTACACGGCGACCGATCGCTTCCATCTCCTGAATACGGTGCTGGAGTTGGCGATCGGCACCGGTGGCAGCGACGCCTTGCGGCTGGGCGGCGCGGCCGCGGGCGGGCCGGTGCTGGACGCCGCGACGGGCGCCGTCCTGGGCGTCATCGGTACGGCTCTGCACACGGAGCACCGTGCCGCCGGACTGGCCCTCCCACTGGCGGCGGCCGCCGCGGCGGACCCGGCGGGACCGCTGGCGGCGCTGCTACGTCTGAACAACACCACCGTCCCCGGCTACGGACACGACCTCAACCTCGCCGGCACGCTGCGCCTCACGGCGCCGGCCGGTGACGGGGCAGGGAGAGGCTGGGACGGTGGGTCGGCTGATGTGCCGGGGCCCGTTCAACGGGCGAACACGTCGCGCGAGTTGAGCGCCTTCACCGCTGTGCCGGCCGACGGTGTCACCGCTTCCGACGCGCTCGTCCTGGGCCTGGTTGGCGACCCGGGAACCGGCCGTACGACGGAACTCGCCGCACTCGCCGACCGACGCGCCCACGGGGCGGCACCCGCCCCCACCGTCCGGCTGCGCGGCGCCGATCTGCGCGCCGACGACACGTCTCTCGCCGACGCCCTGGGGCGTGCGCTGCGCGCGGCGGGCCGCACCGTCAGCGCCTCCGGGGCGCCGGGGGACGCGGCGGACGCGACGCCGGAGCAGGCGGCGAGGCTCGCACGGGGTGCGGGGCGACCACTGCTCGTCCTGCTCGACGGACCGGAGGAGATGCCGCCCCAGTTGGCCCACGCGCTGCCCGACTGGACGGCGCGCACCGTCGACTGGCTCCGTGACCAGGGCGTCAAGCTGATCGTGGCCTGCCGCCCCGAATTCTGGGAGCGGGCGGGGGCGCTCTGCCGGCCCGACGTACTGCACCGTCCGGCCCGCGCCGCGCGCCGGTTGCCTCCCGCCGTACGCATCGGCGACCTGCGGCCGGCGGAGGCGGAAAGTGCTCGCGAGCGGTACGGGATCCCCGACGGGGTCCTCGCCGACGCCGAGGCCGTCCACCCCCTGTCGCTCCGCTTGATGGGGGAGCTGCGAGAGGCGCTGGGCGGCGACGTACCGGGGCGGCCCGACCGGGCGGACATCTTCAGCGCGCATCTGGACCTGACATGTCTGCGGATCGCGGAACGGCTCGCCGAGGTGAGCGCGCCCAGGCCGAACGGTGCGGCCGTCAGGAGGCTGGCCGCGAGGGTGGCGCGGCAGGCGCACGAGGCGGCGCGCCACTGTCTCGGCCCCGGACGGGGCGAGTTGGATCGCGACGCGTTCGACGCGATCTTCCCGCGAAGCACGGGCTGGGCCGCTGCCGTTCTCGCCGAGGGCCTCCTGGTCCCGGCCGGCCACGGATACCGCTTCGCCCACGAGGAACTGGGCGACTGGCTCCAGGGCACACATCTCGATGTCGACGGCGCCCTGCACGTCCTGGTCCACCAAGCCCGCCCGGCGGACGGTCCGACCGTCCCCGCACAGCGCACCCCGGCGTCGATGGCGTGTAACAACCGCGCACGGCCGGACGGACCACGCGGCCCCGTACGGCGCGCCGCGCCGTCGGTCCCGACGCACCGCATCGGCCCGGTGGTGCACGCTCTGCTGCTCCTCGGCCGCGATTCCGGCCCTGTCGCGCTGGGGCCCCGACTGGACGGCCTGATCGACGCCTTGGACCGCCTCGGCGACGGACCGGATGACGGGGTGCCGCGCGCCGCCACCGGCGCCGCCGACTCCGAGGGTGCCCGGCTCGGCGACGCACGTTGGTGGGGCGCACACCTTCTCGGCGAGGTACTGCTGCGGATGCCCGACACGGAGCCGTATCTCCCGGTGCTGAGGCGCCTCGCCGTACAGATCACGCGGCGCTCCGTGCGGGAGGGAGGGCCGCACCGTCTCGGTGGGCTCGCCGAGTTCGGCCCCTGGTTCTGGAAACAGCTGCGGGTGGACGAGGCCGCGCGTACGGATCTTCTGCGACTCCTGCTGCCCGCCGACGGGGCGCCCGGGACGCCGGGTGCCCGCTCGCGGTACCTGGACGCCGCGGCCGACCTGCTGGACGCCGACCCCAGGGCCGTACAGCCACTGCTGTGCCGCTGGTTCACCGACGAGCGCCCGCTGCCCACGGAGCCCGACGCGGCAGTACGCCCCACCGTCGCCACCGCGGCGCAGGCTCTGTTGCACTCGCGGCGGTTCCTCGCCGTCGACGACCTCACGGAGGCGCTCGTCGCCGCCGACCATCCCCGCGCCGGCGAATTGCTCGCTGCCCTCGCCGAGGACGAGCCGTCGGCGCTCTGCCGCGCCGTCGACCGCTGGGCGCACGACGGGCGCCCCGAGCGCCGTACGGCGGCTGCCGTCCACGCGTCGGTGACCGCCCGGCACGTCACCGGCGCCGCCGACCGCGCACTACTGCGCAGCACCGCCCTCGCCCTGCTCACCGACCCCCGTACGCACGGTGCGGCGCTCGGCCTTCTCGTACGGGACCCGGTGACCCGCCCGTGCCATCTGGACCAGGCCGTCGCCGCCTTCGTACGAGGGGACGCCGGGCCGCCGGCGAGCGCACTCGCCGAGGCGCTCGGCACGCACCCCGAGCCCGTACTCGCGGCCTTCCGTACTCGGCTGCACAACTCTGCGGCCGACCCCACCGACCCGCTGACCGCCCTCGCCGCACTCCGAGAGCCCCAACTCACCCACCACGCCGCGGCACTTGTGAGTGAGTACGTCGCCCGAAGGCCGGGGGCGGCCGGGCACGCCGCCCGGTTCGTCGACCGCCGACTGAAGCACGGACCGGCCGCCAGGGCGGCCCTGCTGCCCCTGGTGACGGGTCTGATCCTGCACCGCCCCGTCGAGGTGCGTACGGCGCTGGCACCGGTGCTCGCGGCG
This sequence comes from Streptomyces panacea, assembly GCF_040560175.1. NCBI lineage: Bacteria > Bacillati > Actinomycetota > Actinomycetes > Kitasatosporales > Streptomycetaceae > Streptomyces > Streptomyces panacea. Next base: position 10,965 of record NZ_JARJHW010000056.1, on the reverse strand, counting down.
TCCGACACCGGCGCCTCGTGCCTGCTGCGGGCCGAGCTGCTCGATGTACTCCTGGCGTACGAACGCCGCCACGGCCTCGACCCGCACGACCACGCGGCGCGGCCGGAGACGCCGGTGCTGGACGCCCTGCTGCGCGCCGCCGCCGCCGGGGCGTCCGACCGCGCCGAGGCCGCCACCCGCGACCTCGTCCACCGCACCGGACTCCTGTCCGTCCGGACCCCCGACGGGGCCACGCGTTTCGACCGGCGCCTGGTGGGTCTCGCCCGTGAGATGCCGGGATTCGCCGCACTCGTCGCCGTATGGCTGACCGAGGACCCCCGCCGGTGGGCGACGGTGATCGGGCCGAGCGCCCGCAAGTCCGTCATCGCGCTCGGTACCCCGATGCCGATGCGGGTCAAAAGCCACGGGCATGGCAGTCTTAGACCTGCGTAAGAGGCATTCACGTACACGGGTTCGGGTGAGGAGAGCGGTCACAGTGCAGCGCTGGCGCGGCTTGGAGGACATCCCCCAGGACTGGGGGCGCAGCGTCGTCACCATCGGCTCCTACGACGGGGTGCACCGCGGACACCAGCTGATCATCGGGCGCACCGTCGAGCGGGCGCGGGAGCTGGGAGTTCCCTCGGTGGTCGTGACGTTCGACCCGCACCCGAGCGAGGTCGTGAGGCCGGGCACCCATCCGCCGCTGCTCGCGCCGCACCACCGGCGGGGCGAGCTGATGGCCGGGCTGGGTGTGGACGCGGTGCTCGTCCTGCCGTTCACGGCCGAATTCTCGAAGCTGTCGCCCGCCGAGTTCATCGTGAAGGTGCTGGTCGACAAGTTGCACGCGAGCGCCGTCATCGAGGGGCCGAACTTCCGCTTCGGCCACCGGGCCGCCGGCAACGTCGGCTTCCTGGCCGAGCTGGGCGCGACGTACGACTACGAGGTCGAGGTCATCGATCTGTACGTGACCGGTGCGGCGGGCGGCGGCGAGCCCTTCTCGTCGACCCTGACCCGACGGCTGATCGCCGAGGGCGACGTCGCGGGCGCGGCCGAGATCCTGGGCAGGCCGCACCGGGTCGAGGGCGTGGTGGTGCGCGGGGCGCAGCGCGGGCGTGAGCTCGGTTACCCGACGGCCAATGTGGAGACCCTGCCGCACACGGCGATCCCCGCGGACGGCGTGTACGCGGGCTGGCTGACCGCCGACGGCGAGCGGATGCCGGCGGCGATCTCGGTAGGTACGAACCCACAGTTCAACGGGACCGAGCAGACCGTGGAGGCGTACGCCATCGACCGTGTGGGGCTCGACCTGTACGGGCTTCACGTCGCCGTGGACTTCCTGTCCTACGTGCGGCCCCAGCGGACGTTCGACTCCATTGAGGCTCTCCTCGAAGCCATCGCCGACGACGTGAAGCGCTCGAGCGATCTCGTCGCCGCGTACGACGTGCGCTGACGAGACCGCCGAAGCCCCAACCAGGGGCACCGTACGCCCGAGTTGGGGACTTGAGGCGCGCGGCTTCAGAGCACCTTTTCGCTTCCCGCGCCGGCCGTGGCGGCGGTCGCGGCCCAGTGGCAGGCGACCTGGGTGGTGTCGCCGCCCGTCAGTATCGGCAGGGCTTCCGTGCGGCACTTGGTGGCGACACCGGAGCGTTCCGCCTCGCCCGAAGCGAGGATCTGGCACCTCGCGTGGAAGCGGCAGCCGCCCGGGACGTGTGAGGGATCCGGCGGCTCGCCCGCCAGGACGACCGGTTCGGCTCCCGATTCCGGCAGGACGGACAACAGCGCTTGTGTGTAAGGGTGCTGAGGGGACGTCAGTACCTGCTCGACCGGCCCCGTCTCGACGATCCGGCCCAGATACATCACGGCCACCCGGTCGGCGATGTTCCAGGCGAGCCCGAGGTCGTGCGTCACGACCAGGGCGGACAGGCCGAGTTCGTCGCGGAGCGACAGCAGCAGCGCCAGGATCTCGCCCCGTACGGAGGCGTCCAGTGACGCAACGGGCTCGTCGGCGACGATCAGTTCGGGCTGCAGGACCAGTGCGCCGGCGATCACGACGCGCTGACGCTGGCCGCCCGACAGCTCGTGCGGGTAGCGCAGGAAGAACCTCTCCGGCGGCCGGAGCCCGGCGCGGGACAGTGCCTCGGCCACAGCCTCGCGTTCATCACCCTTGTACCGGTGGATGCGCAGGCCCTCGGCCACCGCGTCGTACACCGTGTGCCGCGGGTTCAGCGAACCGCTCGGGTCCTGGAGCACCAGTTGGACGCGCTTGCGGTACGCCTTGAGGGCGGCGGACCGGTAGCCGAGAGGCACGCCGCCGAAGGTGATGCCGCCCGTCGTCGGCGGCACCAGGCCGAGCAGCGTCCGCGCGAGCGTGGTCTTGCCGCAGCCCGACTCGCCGACCAGGGCGACGATCTCGCCTCCGCCGATGTCCAGATCGACGCCGTCGACGGCCCGCGCCGCCGGGGCGCCGCGCCGCCCGGGGAACGTGACGTGCAGCCCCGTGGCCGAGAGGAGAGGCGTGGGCGTGGTGGTCATGACTGGCTCCTGAGGGGTGGCCGCCCGGCGGCCGTACGAGCGGGACGGTGCGGGTACGGCGCCGACCGTGCCATCGGCCGCGCCGTACGAGGGAGCGGGCCGGCCGCCCCGTCGGGGCGTGGGGACGTCATGGGAGCTGCTCCGCGGGCGTCGCCGCCGGCTGCGCCGGCACCGCCGCGCCGACGTGCACGCACGCCGCGCGTCGGCCCGGTCCCGCGTCCCGCAGCGGCTGGTCCTCCCGCGCGCACTCGTCCACCGCGACGGGGCAGCGCGGATGGAACGTACAGCCCGACGGCAGCGCCGAAGGATCCGGCGGGTCACCCGGCAGACCGCGCGGGGCGCGCCGCGAGGCCAGGTCCCCGACCCGGGGGAACGCCGCGGAGAGCGCGCGGCTGTACGGGTGCTCGGCGGCGTCGTACACCGACTTCGCCGGCCCCTCCTCGACGATCCGGCCCGCGTACATCACGGCGAGCCGGTCGCAGGTCTCGGAGAGCACCGCCAGGTCGTGGCTGATCATCAGCAGGCTGATGTCCTGCTCGGCGACCAACTGCTCGATAAGTCGCAGGATTTGGGCCTGGATCATCACGTCGAGCGCCGTCGTCGGCTCGTCCGCGACGATGAGCCGGGGATCACAGGCCAGCGCCATCGCGATCATCACGCGCTGCCGCTGCCCGCCGGACAGCTCGTGCGGATAGGCGTCGGCGCGAGAGGCAGGCAGCCCGACCTGTTCCAGCAACTCCACGGTGCGCCTGCGCGCGGCGGCGGGCGTCGCGCCGCGGTGCAGCAGTACCGGCTCGGCTATCTGGTCGCCGATCCGGTGCACGGCGTTGAGCGAGTGCATGGCGCCCTGGAACACGATCGAGGCCCCCGCCCAGCGCACGGCGCGCAGCCTGCCCCATTTCATGGTGAGTACGTCCTCACCGTCGAGCAGCACCTCACCGGTCAGCTTCGCGGAGGCGGGCAGCAGCCGGAGCAGGGCAAGCGCCAGGGTGGACTTGCCACAGCCGGACTCGCCCGCGATTCCGAGCTTGCGGCCCGATTCGAGGACGAGGTCGACGCCCCGTACGGCGGGGACGGCCGAGGGCCCCGTACCGTACGTGACCCGCAGATCCTTGATCTCCAGTAGACTCGACGCCGGTTTCGAGGTCTTCGCCTTGGAGGGCTCTGCCTTCGGGGGCTCTGTCTTCGATGTATCGGTCAACGGGACACCCCAAGCTTCGGGTTGAGCACGGCCTCGATCGCGCGGCCGCAGAGCGTGAAGGCGAGCGCGACGAGCGCGATCGCGATGCCGGGCGGTGCCAGATACCACCAGTGCCCCGAGGAGACGGCGCCCGCCTCCCGGGCGTCCTGGAGCATGCCGCCCCAGGAGACGACCGACGGGTCGCCGAGCCCGAGGAAGGCGAGTGTCGCCTCCGTCAGGATCGCCGTGGAGATTCCGAGCGTCGTCTGGGCGAGCACCAGCGGCATCACGTTGGGCAGCACATGGCGGGTCATGATGTGGGTGTGTCCGCCGCCGAGCGCCCGGGCCCGTTCGATGTACGGCCGCGACTCGACGGCGATGGTCTGGGCGCGCACCAGGCGTGCCGTCGTCGGCCACGAGGTCACCCCGATCGCCAGGATCACCGTCCAGATACTGCGCGACATCACCGTCGCCAGCACGATCGCCAGCACGAGCGCGGGCATCACCAGGAACCAGTCGGTGATCCGCATGACCACCGTCGCGAACCAGCCGCCGAAGTGTCCGGCGACGATGCCGACGAGGGTGCCGATCGCCACCGACAGCGCGGCGGCGAGCAGCCCGACGACCAGGGAGATCCGGGCGCCCCAGATCAGCAGGCCGAGCAGCGACCGGCCGAACTGGTCCGTACCGAGCGGGAATTCACCGCTCGGGCTCTCCAGCGCCGTTCCCGGCGCGTCGGTGACGCTCTGCACGTCGCCGCCGATGAACAGCGGCGACGTCAGCGCGATCAGGGCGATGACCGCGAGGCCGGCGAGACCGATGAGGCCGGCGCGGTGCGTACGGTACTGGCGCCAGAAGCGGGACACGGAGCCGCGGCGTCGCGCCCACGCGAGCGACGAGGCGGACACCTCCGCCACCTCCGCCGCCTCGGCTGTTTCCGGCGCCTCCCGCGTCTGCGCCGGGGGCTCTGCGGACTCCACGGGCTCCGAGGGGTCCGGCGGCGTCTTGTCGGTAGTCATCGGCCCACCCGGGGATCGAGCAGCGGATAGAGCAGGTCGGCCAGGAGGTTCATCAGGATCATCGCTCCCGCGAAGACCACGAACAGCCCCTGCACGACCGGCAGATCAGGCACGCTCAGTGCTTGGTAGAACAGCCCGCCGAGGCCCGGCCACGAGAAGACCGTCTCGACGAGGATCGAACCGGCGGCAACGTGGCCCAAGTTGATGAAAATCATCGTGACCGTCGGCAGCAGCGCGTTCGGCACGGCATGCCTGCGCCGTACGAGATCGTCCCGCAGCCCCTTGGCCCGCGCCGTCGTCAGATAGTCGCTGCCCATCTCGTCCAGCAGCGAGGACCGCATCACCAGCAGCGTCTGGGCGTAGCCGACCGCCACCAGTGTCACCACCGGCAGCACCATGTGGTGCGCCACGTCGAGCACGTGCGCGAAGCCGGTCTCATTGCCCGACTCCATCCCGCCGCTGGGGAACATCCCGGGAATCGGACCGATGCCCACCGAGAACACGATGATCAGCAGCAGCCCCAGCCAGAACGACGGCACGGACCAGAGCGTCAGCGCCACACCGGTGTTGATCCGGTCACCGAGGCCACCGTGGTGCCACGCGGAGCGCGTACCGAGCCACAGCCCGAGCGTCGAGTAGATCAGCACGGCGACGCCCGTCAGCAGCAGCGTCGCGGGCAGTTTCTCGGTGATCAGCTCACCGACCGGGGCGTGGAACTGGTACGAGGTCCCCAGATCACCCGTCAACGCCTTCGCGCAGTACTCGGTGAACTGCTGCCACATCGGCAGATCGAGGCCGAACTGCTTGCGCAGCGTGGCCATCTGCTCCACCGACGTCGGCTTGCCATGGGTCATGGCCTTCACCGGGTCGCCGGGAATGATCCGGAACAGGAAGAAGCTGGTGACGAGGACGGCGAACAGCGAGACGGCGGCGCCGCCCAACTTGCCCGCCACGTACAGCAGATAGTCGGTCCTGTGTCCCGTGGCGCGGGTGCGGCAGCCGCCGGACGGCCCGGTCTTCACCGGGTCGTCGGCGGCGTCCCGCACCACACCGGGGGTGCTTGCGGTGCTCATACGGTGTCTTTCCGGGGAAGCCTCCCGGACCCCCTGTTCGCGGTCGTGCTCACAGCGTTGCCCACTGCGCTACTCACGGTCCTCGGCGGTGGAGCGGCGCCGCATCATGAAGAAGAGCCCGAGTGCCACCACGACCACCACCGCCGCGCCGATCCCGATCACCGTGCCGGTGGACGAGCCGCTGTCCGAACTCGCCTCGCCGGTCCCGTCGGCCGGTACGGCGGACCACCAGCTCCAGTAGCCGTCCTGGCCCCAGATGTTGCCCGCGGCCTCAGGCATGGTCGTGATGGATTTGATCTGGTCGGTACGGTACGCCTCGACGGCGTTCGGGTAGGCCATGACATTCATGTACCCGGTGTCGTACAGACGCGACTGGATCTGCTTGACGAGGTCGGTGCGCTTGGCGGTGTCGTACTCGACCGCCTGCTTCGCGTACAGGTCGTCGTACTTCTTGTCGCAGATGAAGTTGTCCGTCGCGCCCGAGGCCTCGGCCGTGGCGGGGAGGGCGGCGCAGGTGTGGATCGACAGGACGAAGTCCGGGTCCGGATTGACCGACCAGCCGTCGAAGGCGAGGTCGTAGTTGCCCGCGAGCCACGGGTCGGAGACGTTGTCCAGGCACTCGACCTTGAGACCGATGCCGAGCTCGCCCCACCACTCCTGGAGGTACTTGCCGACGGCCTTGTCGTTCGGGTCGGTGGCGTGGCAGAGGATGCGGAAGTTGAGCGGCTTGCCGTCCTCGCCGACGCGCTTGCCGCCGCCGTTCTTCTCGTAGCCCGCCTTGTCGAGGAGCGCCGCGGCCTTCGCCGGGTCGTAGCCGATCGTCTGGCTGTCCGAGGGCTGCCAGAAGTACGAGTTGAAGCGCGGCGGTATGTAGCCCTGCCCCTCCACGGCGTGGCCCTGGAAGACCTTGTCGACGATCGTCTTGCGGTCGACGGCGTGGAACAGAGCCTTGCGGACGTCCGGGTCCAGCAGCGCCTTGTGGCCGTTGCCGAATGCCTTGCCGTCCTTCGCCTTCGCGCCCGGGTTGGTGGCGAGCGCGAAGAAGCGGCGTCCGGGGGCGTCGTTGACCTTGATGTTCTCGGCGTTGCCGAGCGCGGCGGCCTGGGCCGGCGTCAGGCCGGCGACGAACGAGACCTCGCCCTTCTGGAGGGCGGCGACCGCGGCGTCCTTGTCCTTGTAGTACCTGAAGACCAGCTCGTCGAACTTCGGGGCGCCGCGCCAGAAGTCCTTGTTCGGCTTCAGCCGGATGAACTGGTCGACCTTGAAGTCCTCAATGACGTAGGGGCCGTTGCCCACGATCGGGAACTTCTTGTCGTTGTTGAACTTGGAGAAGTCGTCGACCTTCTCCCATACGTGCTTCGGCACGATCGGCACGTCGAGCGACGTCATCGTCGCCTGCGGCTTCTTGAGTTCGATGACGAGCTTCGTCGCGTCGGGGGCGGTGACCTTCTTGAAGTTCGACGTGAAGCTGCCGTTCGCCGTGGCGGCGTTCGGGTCCGTCATCATCTTGTTGAAGGTCCAGGCCGCGTCCTCGGCGGTGGCCTGCTTGCCGTCGGACCACTTGGAGTCGCCGCGGATGGTGAAGGTCCACGTCAACTTGTCCGGCGACGATGCCCACTTGGTGGCGAAGCCCGGGATGGTGCGGGCGTCCTTGGCGTCGTAGTTGGTCAGGTACTCGTACGTCAGCCGGTGGACGCTGGTCGCGACGAGGGTCTGAGCCAGGAACGGGCTCAGTGAGTCGATGCTCTGGTCGACGGCGACCGTGAGGACCTTCTTGCCGTCGGCCGCCGCCGGGGCCTTGGGGGCGTTCAGGGCGTTCGGCGCCGCCTGGGCCTGCGGGGCCGCCGGCAGCAGCGGACTCAGCGGGATCACGGAACCGGCCACCATCGCAGTGGCAGCGGCACCGGAGGCCAGGAAGAGACGGAATCGGGAGCGTTGCCGGGTGGGCTGCCGCGTCGTACGCGGCGCAATCCTTGTGACCATGGGTCGTGACCTCGCGTCATCACTCTCACGGAGCAGAGAGAAGTGGGGTGGAAGAGGGCGGGTGGTCGGGATCGTCGCCGGTTCGAGTGGTCACTCGAAGCGGCGGCGTGAATCGGTTGCTCGCGTCGTCCGACAGCGGCAGCTGGGTTGACGCCAGCTCACCAACTGGTGAAGCGAAGGTTTATCAGCGCTGGTCGGGCCACGTCAACGGGCGTCGAAACCCCATCTGGGCTGCGGGAATGCGATGAGGGTCCGTACCGTGAAGACGGTGCGGACCCTCATTGGTCTAAACCTCTGTCGCCTTACTGTTGAGGCGCTGACGGAGCCTGCGGAGGCTCCTGCTGCGGCCAGCCGGCGGGCGGGACCGGACCCTGCAACTCCGGCTGTCCCGGTTGGCCTGGTTGTCCGTGCTGGCCCGGCTGTGAAGGCTGTTGGTGCTGTGCCTGTGCCTGTGCCTGTGCCTGTGCCTGGTGCTGCGGCTGGGCGCCGGGGTGCCCGCCCGACTGCTGACCGGGGTACTGACCCGGCGGCAGTCCGGCCGGGCTGCCGGACGACTGCGCCTGGGAAGGCAACGACTGCTGCCAGCCCTGCTGTTGGGGATAGGGCTGCTGTGGGTAGTACTGCTGGCCCGGAGTGTGGGGTTGCCCCGGGGCCCCGCCCGGCATCTGTCCGGGGGGCTGGCCGTGCCCGTACTGTCCCGGCATCTGCGGCTGTCCGTACGGCGGCTGGCCCGGCGCCTGCTGGCCGGGCTGTCCGTACGGCGGCTGCCCCTGAGGCTGCCCCTGCTGCTGTCCCTGGTGGCCGGGCATCGGCGGCGCGAGGTGCGGCGGCGGGTTGCCGTCCGCCGTCCACAGCCCCTGCTGCTGGGCGCGCGAGAAGTCCTCGGCGATCAGCGCGGACAGGTTGAAGTACGCGTCACGGGTCTTCGGCCGCATCATGTCGAGGTCGACCTCGGCGCCCGCCGACAGGTGCTCGTCGAAGGGCACCACGACGACGCCGCGGCAGCGCGTCTGGAAATGCTGCACGATGTCGTCGACCTTGATCATCTTGCCGGTCTCGCGCACTCCGGAGATGACGGTGATGGAGCGCTGCACCAGGTCCGCGTAGCCATGGGCCGACAGCCAGTCCAGCGTCGTCGACGCGCTGCTCGCACCGTCGACCGACGGGGTCGAGATGATGATCAACTGGTCGGCCAGGTCCAGCACTCCACGCATCGCGCTGTAGAGGAGGCCGGTGCCCGAGTCGGTGAGGATGATCGGGTACTGCTTGCCGAGTACCTCGATCGCGCGCCGGTAGTCCTCGTCGTTGAACGCCGTGGAGACCGCCGGGTCGACGTCGTTGGCGATGATCTCCAGCCCGGACGGCGCCTGCGAGGTGAACCGGCGGATGTCCATGTACGAGTTGAGGTACGGGATCGCCTGCACGAGGTCCCGGATCGTCGCCCCGGTCTCGCGGCGCACCCGACGGCCGAGCGTGCCGGCGTCGGGGTTGGCGTCGATCGCGAGGATCTTGTCCTGCCGCTCCGTGGCCAGCGTGGAGCCGAGCGCGGTGGTGGTCGTCGTCTTGCCGACGCCGCCCTTGAGGCTGATGACCGCGATGCGGTAGCAGGAGAGCACCGGCGTACGGATCAGTTCGAGCTTGCGCTGCCGCTCCGCCTCCTCCTTCTTCGCCCCGATCTTGAAGCGGGAGGCGCCGGAGGGGTTGCGACTGCTCTTGGCCTTCGGCTTGTTGTTGCGCAGCAGGCGGTCCGAGGACAGCTCGACGGCGGCGGTGTAGCCGAGCGGCGCGCCCGGTACCGAACGCTCGCGCTGGTCGTGCGCCATCGCCGTCGGCCAGCCCGCGCCGGAGCGCGGGTCCGCCGGCGGCGCACCGGGGACACCGCCGGGCGCGCCCCCCTGCGCGTGCTGCTGGTACGGCTGTTGCTGCTGGGCGGGCAGATTGGGCGTCGGCGCCGCCGGCGCCGGCAGGTGCTGCTGCTGCGCCTGCGCGGGCGGCATCTGAGGAGCGTGCTGCGCCTGCGGCGGCTGCTGTACGGGCGCGTACGGGGCGGGCTGGGCCGACTGCCCCGGCTGTTGACCGGGCTGGCCCGGCTGGGGGAACCCGTAACCCTGTTGGGGGACTTGGTGCCCCGGCTGTTCCTGCTGCCCGGGATGACCGGGCTGGGGGAAGCCGTAACCGCTCTGCGCGTACGGGGCGTTGGGGCCCGCGTTGAGAGGCGCGGGTCCGCCCGGCTGTCCCTGTTGCGGGAATCCGTAGCCACTCTGCTGCGCCGTCGCGGCGGGAGTCGCCGGGGTGGCAGGCGTGGCCCAGGGGGCCTCGGCCGGAAGGCCGGACCGCGCCGGTGCGGCCGGGGGCAACTGGGGCTGCTGCTGAGCGGGCGCGTAGGACGGCGAGATCGCGGGCGGCTGCGACTGCGGCTGGGCCTGCGACACCGAGGGCGCCTGAGGCGTCGCGGAGCGCTGGGCGGGCCACTGCGGCGCGGGCGCCGGCGCGGCGGGCTGGAAGGCGGGCGGCAGCGGCGGGAGTCCGGAGTCCGGACCGGCGGGAGACGGGGACCACGGCGGCGCGGGCGCGGGCGGGGCCGCAGGAGTGTGCGGCGGGAGAGCGGCGCCGGACGGCTCGTCCGTGGGCACGGCGTCGGCCGGTTCGTCGACCGCATCCGTCGGCTCGACGGGGCGGTCCCGGACGTCGTCCGAGAGATCCGTGATGTCCGCGTCGGCTACGGCGGGTTCCCCGGAGCCGGCCTCGCCTTCGGCGGCAGAGGCGGAGGCGGAAGTGAGGTCGGTCGACGAGGTCAAGCCCCCCAGGGGCTCGTCGACACCGGACTCGGCAAACCCGGCCGGCTGGCTCCCGGCCCTGTCTCCGTCCGCGTCGTCGCCGCCCCGGGCCTCGCCCTTGTCACCCTCGTCCTCGCCCGCTCCCTCATCGAGACCGAGGTCGAGGTCAGCGCCGGCATCGGTACCCGTACCCGTTCCAGCACCCGCCCCGTCCCGCTCGCCCTCCGCCGCGGCCTGGGCAGGAGCGTCATCGGCGGCCCCGCCGGCGGCCCCGTCGGCGTTGGCATCGGAGTTGCTCTCAGCTGCCTTCGCCGCCTCCTTGGCGGCGTCGATCTCCGCCATCTCGCGCTTCAGCGAGGCGGGAGAGAAGCGCATGGTCGCCCCGCTCTCCAGATCACCGGCACCGAAAGGCTGAGCGAACG
>NZ_JARJHW010000055.1:0-40459 GCF_040560175.1 Streptomyces panacea | reverse complement strand
GCGCGGGCTCGGCGGGCTCGGAAGCGGACCGGGGCGCGAGTTCCGGTGTGGACCGGGGCGCGGGCTCCGGTGTGGGCCGGGGCGCGGGCTCCGGTGTGGGCTCGGGTGTGGGCTCCGGCGTCCGGATCACCGGGTAGCCGCCGTGCGCCTCCCACCAGGCCGGCGGTCGCGAGACGGGGCCGACGCCGGCGGGGCCGACGTCCTCGTCGTCCTCACCCGCGTCGTCTTCGTCGTCCACGTCGATCACGTCGATCACGTGTCCGTACCGCCTCGGCGGCGGCACGTCGTCCCCGCCGAGAGTGTCCGCCGCCGAGTCGAAACGGTCGTCGATCGTGTCGTCCGGCCTCTCGGCCGGACCGGTGTCGGGTGCGGACTCGTCGTACAGCCGGCCCCACCAGTCGTCGGTGGTGGCGGGCCGGTCCCCCTGCTGGCTCATGCTCCTATTGTCGACCGCACGGGGCGTCAGAAAACGGGACAGCACGAAAAATAAGAGGCGTGGCGGGATGACGTCACCGCCACGCGGCCCGAGTCCGCCGGGCGGCCCCACCCCCCACGGGAAGGACGCCCGGCGGACGTTCGGCTGGCCGGAGCGCACCAGGTGCGCCGACCAAGATTCGGGGCCGGAGACCGGCTGTTCGCCGACCGTACGCCGATTCGAATCGTAGCGACTCGTCGGGGTTCGACGGGAACGTCCCGGTAGTCAGCTTATCCGGTAGAAGCAGCCGGGCTCACACCAAAGACACCGAGGCATATCCCTGCGGCCTGTTGATCCGGCAATATCGCCACATTGGCAGAGTGACGCATGGTACGGGGATGATGTGCGCGGCGGGTTTACGCCGTGGCCGGTATCCGCCACAGCCCGCCGGTTTTGAACGTGTGTCCGGGGAGGGGTGCAGGGGTGCTGGGAGCAATAGGTCTCGACGAGAGACAGGAGTCGGCGTATCGCGCGCTGGTGGCGCTCGGCGCCGCCGAGGCGGCCGATCTGGCGCATCGGCTCGCGATACCCGAGCAGGACACCGAACGCGCGCTGCGCAGACTGGAGCAGCAGGGGCTGGCCGCGCAGTCCTCCGCCAGGACCGGGCGCTGGGTGGCCGCGCCGCCGGCGGTGGCGCTGGGCGCGCTGCTCACCCAGCAGCGCCACGAGCTGGAGCGGGCCGAGCTGGCCGCCGTACTGCTGGCGGAGGAGTACCGCGCCGAGTCGGCGGGTCCCGCCGTGCACGATCTGGTCGAGGTGGTGACGGGCGCGGGCGCGGTGGCGCACCGTTTCCACCAGCTCCAGCTCGGGGCGACGGAGGAGATCCGCGCGCTGGTGACCGGCAGGCCGGTGGTGGTGACGGGGACGGACAACGAGTCCGAGGAGCGGGTGGTGACGCGGGGCGTCCGCTACCGCGTGGTGATCGAACGCGAGGTGCTGTCGCTGCCCGACGGGATCACCGAGCTGTCCGCGGCCCTGGGCCGTGACGAGCAGGTACGGGTCGTCGACAGGGTGCCGTCGAAGCTGATGATCGCCGACCGCGCGCTGGCGATGGTGCCGCTGACGTCGGGCGACGCGGAACCCGGGGCCCTGGTCGTGCACGCCAGTGGGCTGCTGGAGTCGCTGTCGGGGCTGTTCGAGGCGGTCTGGCGCGACGCGCTGCCCCTGCGGCTGGTCCCGGGCGGGGACGGCCGGGACGAGGCGGTGGAGGCCGCGGCCGACGCGCCGGGCGAGACGGATCTGGAGGTGCTCTCGCTGCTGCTCGCGGGGATGACGGACGCGAGCGTCGCCAAACAGCTGGATCTGGGACTGCGGACCGTGCAGCGCCGGGTGAAGGGCCTGATGGAGCTGGCCGGTGTGACGACGCGGCTCCAGCTGGGCTGGCACGCGTACGAGAAGGGCTGGGTGGCGCGCGAGCCGCGGGGGTGAGCGGCCGGACCCGCACCGCGCCCCGCGGCCCCGGCCCGTGCCCGGCCCGCGTGCCTCTTCGACGGGGATCCCGCACTCTTGGCAGATGGACGTGTGGCAGCTCGTGCTGGTGGGTCTGGTCATGCTGCTGGGCGTCATCGGTGTGCTGATTCCCGGAGTGCCGGGCCCCGCCATCGTCTGGGCCGCCGTGGTCTGGTGGGCGCTGAGCGACACCTCGGGCACGGCCTGGGCGGTACTGATCGGTTCCACGGCGGTACTGCTGCTCAGCCAGGCGCTCAGACCGCTGCTGCCGTCCCGGCGGACACGCCGGACGGGGACGCGGCGGCGCACGCTGCTGGCCGGCGGGCTCGCGGGGATCGTGGGGTTCTTCGTGGTGCCGGTGGTGGGCGCGGTCGTGGGTTTCGTCGGCGGGGTCTACGCGGTGGAGCGCGTACGGCTGGGCAGCCACCGGGACGGCTGGGCGTCGACGCGCGCGGTGATGCGGACGGCGGGCTATCCGGTGCTGGTCGAGCTGCTGTGCTGCCTGCTGGTGGCGGGCGCGTGGCTGGGCGCGCTGGTCTGGGGCTGAACCCGCCGACCGCTCGGCCGGTCGTGCCCGGCCCGGCGCGGGATGCCGTCGTCGCCCCGGATCCGTACGCTGGAAACCGGTGGTGCGACCGAGCACCCGACGTGGAGCCGTTGATGAACACACCACGGGACTTGATGATCATGACCCTGGAGGTGGCGTCCGATCGCCCTCCGGGCAAGGGCGATCTGTCGCTCGCGCTCGCCGGAGCCGAGCTGATCGACCTCCTGACCGCGCGGGCCGTGACGCTGGCGGACGAGCGGATCGTGCCGGGCGACCGCCGGGCGATCGGTGAACGGCTGCTGGACGAGGCGTCGGCGTCGCTCGCCCGGCAGGCACCGTACGAGACGATCGAGGACTGGCTGTGGCGCAGAGGCCGGGGGCTTGCGGACGTGCATCTCAAGGCCCTCTGGGACGAGGGGCAGCTCACCCGGCGACGACGCTCCCGCTGGATGCCCTTCGGGGGCGGCCGGACGGTGTCGGCCGATACCCCTGCCCGCCGCTCGGCGCTCGAACGCTGGACGTCGGACGAGCCGGTCCTGGCCTCGCTCGGCGCGGCCGTCGGGATCCGCGACCAGCCGCTCGAAGCGCCTCCCGATGTGGCCGACGAGGCGGAGGCGACGGTGCTGGACGCCGTCCGTGGCGCGCTGAGGGACTTGGAAGCCGAACGGCAGAAGCGCTCCATCGAACAGGCCGCCTTCGACAACGTCTGGCGAGGCCAGTGACGCCACCCCGACGAGCAACCTGAGACGCGTCGGCGACCCCGGCCGCGGCGACCGTGCCGACCAGAGCTGGGCGCCCTCGCGTAGCGGCCCCCGCCGACAGCCACACATCGGATCTCTCCCGCCGTATTGACGCGCCTCGACCTCGCCTCTACCTTCCGTGCAGGGATAGCTCGGATGAATCACCTGCCGGGAGGCGCCATGGCAACGACCCCGTCCCGACGAGACGTTCTCGCCGGCGGCGCCGCGATCGGTGGCGCGCTCGCCGCCGGGGGCATCGCCGCCGTCCCCGCGCAGGCGGCCGCGCCCGCCGCCGTGCCACAGGCCGCCGCCGTACCGCGGGCCGCCATCGTGCCGCGGGCCGCCGAGGACAGCTGGCGCACCGTCCTCGACGACGCCGATCCGGTCTGGCGCACCATGCCCACGACCTGGTTCGAGGGGCCGTTCCTCGGCAACGGCTTCCTCGGCTCCGGGATCTACGCCGAACCCGGCGCGAACGCGGTCCGTTTCACCGTGCAGCACTCCGAAGTACAGGACCACCGGCCGGAGTTCGGGTCCCTCTTCGGCCTCGCCCGGCTGCCCGTCGGGCACTTCACCCTGGAACCGGTCGGCACGATCACCGGAGTCGACTGGCGACTGCGGCTGCGCGACGCCGAGTTGACGGGCACGCTCACCACCGACAAGGGCACGCTGCGGCTGCGCGCGTTCGTCCACACCGCGACATCCGTCCTCGCCGTCGAGATCACCGCGAGCAGGGGCGAGCGCGGCTTCCGCTGGGTCTTCCACCCGGCCGAGTCGATCAGCCCGAGGGCCGCGCACAAGCCCGTCCCCCGGGGGTACGAGGCCAATCCGCCCGCCCTGATCGAGGAGCACGACGACGGGCTCGGCCAACTGACCGCCGCCGTACAGCCGTTGCTCGCGGGCGGTCAGCATGTCACCGCCTGGCGCGACCGTGAGCGGCACGGGAGCCGCACGCTGTACGCGTCGGTGGCCCACTCCCACCCGCGCGCCACGGCTCGCGACCAGGCGCTGCGTACGGTGCGGGCCGCCGCGCTCGCGCCGTACGACCTCCTCGTCCTGCCACATCGGGTGCGATGGCAGCGCTTCTACCGCAAGAGCTTCCTCTCGCTGCCCGACGCGCGGTTGCAGAGCTTCTACTGGATCCAGCTCTACAAGATCGCCTCCGCCGCCCGCAAGGACGCGCCGGTGATGGCGACCTGCGGACCGTGGCTGGAGAGCACACCCTGGCCGGCCACCTGGTGGAATCTCAACGTGCAGTTGGAGTACTGGCTGATCCACGGCTCCAACCATCTCGAACTGGACGCCGTCACACGGACGTTGAGCGAGTTCCGGGACCAACTCACGGCGGAGGTCCCGACGCCGTACCGCATCGATTCGGCCGCCGTCCCCCGTACCACCGACGCCCGTCTGGTCAACGGCGGCGCCACACCCCCCGACCAGGGTTTCGGCGTCGGAATCCCCGGTCAGGACCCGCCGACACCCGAGGTCGGCAACCTCGTCTGGGCCCTGCACAACGTGTGGCTCAGCTACCGCCACACGATGGACGAGTCGATCCTGCGCGACGTCCTGTTCCCGCTGCTGCGCAAGGCCGTCAACTACTACCTGCATTTCCTCGACACCGGTCCGGACGGCAAGCTGCATCTGCCCGCGACGTCGTCGCCCGAGTACGGGGTCAACTCAGCGGACTGCAACTACGACTTGATGCTGCTGCGCTGGGGCTGCCGGACACTGCTCGACTCCGCCGAACTGCTCGGCGTCGAGGACCCGCTGGCGCCGCGCTGGCAGGAGGTCGCGGCCAGGCTCGTGCCGTATCCGACGGACGGGAACGGCTTCATGATCGGCGCGGAGGTGCCGTTCGCCAAGTCGCACCGGCACTACTCGCATCTGCTCGCGGTCTACCCGCTCTACGAGATCACCGGCCGCACCGCCGAGGAGCGCGCGCTGATCGAGACATCGCTCGCCCACTGGATCAGCTTCGAGGGCGCCCTCCAGGGCTACACCTTCACCGGAGCCGCCTCGATGTCGGCGCTGCTGGGGAAGGGCGACGACGCGCTCGGGCATCTCGGCGAGCTGATGACCCGTTTCATCCGGCCCAACACGATGTACAAGGAGTCGGGCCCGGTCATCGAGACCCCGCTGTCGGCCGCCCAGTCGGTGCACGACATGGTCTGCCAGTCGTGGGGCGGGGTGATACGGGTCTTCCCGGCGGTGCCCGCCCGGTGGCGTGAGCTGGTGGTGCACGACTTCCGCACGCAGGGCGCGTTCCTGCTCAGCGCGGTCCGCGAGGAGGGCCGTACCCGCTGGGTCGGGATCACCAGCGAGGCGGGCGCGCCGTGCGTCGTGCGGCACGGCATCGAGGGCCCGGTCGACATACGCGACCGGTGGGGCCGGCCGCTCCCGTACGAGGAGACCGCCGACGGGTCCGTCCGGATCCCCCTGGGCAAGGGGGACGCGGCGCTGATCACCGCGGCCGGTGACCGGCCGGACATGCGTATCCGGCCGGTCGCGCCGAACGCTCCGGCGGCCCGGTGGGGTCTGCCCACCTGAGCCGCCGGTCCCCCGAAGGCGCGCGCTCGGGCGCCCGAGAGCCTGAGCGCCCAGGTGCCGGTCAGCAGATCGGCACGCCGGGGAGTTGTGCCGCGGGATGGTCGATGTAGATGTTGGAGATGAAGCCGCCCTGGTCGCGCAGCTTGCTCCACCAGTTGTTGCTGTACCCCTCGGCGTTCACGGTGTCGCCCTGCTTCTGGCAGAGGACGTGGACGTTGGTGGGGCCGGCCAGCCGGGTCACGACGGCGGCGTTGAGACGGGCGTCCGCGCGGACGCTGACGCCGGTGCCCCAGGTGGAGAAGGGCGTTCCGCCGCCTCCGCCGCCGCAGCCGTTGTCACTGGTGAGGTAGTGCTGGTTGTAGCTGCCGGGGTACGGGAGGCCGCCGCCGTTGATGACGATGTTCTGCCCGACACCGTTGAGCAGCTGCTCGTAGTGCAGGTGGGGGCCGGAGGAGTTGCCGCTGGAGCCGGTGGTGCCGATCTGCTGGCCCTGGTTGACGAACTGTCCGCTGGCCACCGAGTAGGAGCCCAGGTGGAAGTAGTACGTCTGCCAGCCACCGCCGTGGTCGATGGAGATGTAGTTGCCGGCGCCACTCGGCTGGCTGTGCCGGGTCGCGGTGCCCGCGGCCGACGCGAGGGCCGGGGTGCCGTTGGTGGTGCCGCCGTCCGCGCGTACGAAGTCGAGCGCGCGGCGGACCTCGGCGGAGTGGTGGCTGTAGGTCCACCGCTGGCCGCACGGGTAGGGGGCCCTGAAGTTGGGCCCCGCGGCCGCTGCGGCCGTGTCGGAGGCGCCCGCTTCGGCCGTTTCGGCTGCCGCGGCGGGTACCGTCAGCAGCCCGACGAGTACGAGGAGCGCACCGGCGAATGTGGTCGATAGGCGTCTGAGACGGGTCACGAATGCTCCCGGGTGTGGGGGAATGCAGCAGATCGGGCGGCGAGCCGTCGACCGCTGCGAGACCCGGCAAAAGTAGCGAGGAGCGCCCCTCCTCACAACGACCGGGCACCGCCTTTCGTCGGAGATGAAATGTCTTGCTCCTGACAAGTCGGCACACCACCATGGCGTCGAACGCCGCCCGTGCGGCAGAGTGCGTCGTGCTTGCTACCGCCCCACAGCTCCACAAGTCGCCTGTATGGCACAGGAGTTGACAACTCCTGACACCCCGCGTCGCCCCCACTTGTGCGTAGGTCCCGGACCCGCGCACCACACAGCGGAGAGAAGACCCATGACCTTGATGACAGGCTGGAAGCGCGGCCGAGCCGCGCTCCTCGGCACCGTGGTCGCCTCGACACTGGCCCTCACCGGCCAGCCGGCGACCGCCGCGCCGTACCCCGGCGGCGGCGCCGCCCCGGCCGCCGGATCCGGCACCATGAACACGGCGTTCTCGAAGGCCGCCGCCGAGTTCGACGTACCCCGTGACCTGCTCGTCGCCGTCGGATACGGCGAGACGCACCTCGACGGTCACGGCGGCAGACCGAGTCAGGCGAACGGCTACGGCGTGATGCACCTGGTCAGCCAGCCGAAGCACCAGACGCTGGAGCGGGCGGCCAAGCTCACCGGCGTGTCCGTGGCCGAACTCAAGAAGGACACCGCGGCCAACATCCGCGGCGCCGCCGCCGTCCTGCGCGCCGTCGCCGACGAGCAGGGGCTGGACGACACCGACCGCGACTCGCTCGGCGACTGGTACCCGGTCGCCGCCGAGTACGGCGCCGCGACCAACGACCGTACGGCGCGGCTGTACGCGGACACCGCGTACGACCTGCTCAACAAGGGTCTACGCGCGCAGGCCGCCGGCAACGAGCAGGTCCTCGTCAAGGCGCGCAAGGTGATTCCCGACCGCGGGAAGTACGCGAGCATCGCCTCCGACTTCGGCGTGCTGAGTGACGACTATCCGGCGGCGCTCTGGGTTCCGGCGAGCACGTCGAACTACCAGAGCGGCCGTACGGCGGCGATCAACAAGGTCGTCGTGCATGTCACCCAGGGGTCGTACGCCGGCTCCATCAGCTGGTTCCAGAACCCGTCCTCGCAGGTCAGCGCGCACTATGTGATCCGGTCCTCGGACGGCCAGGTCACCCAGATGGTCCGTGACGCCAACACCGCCTGGCACGCGCGCTCGGCGAACGCCAGCTCCATCGGCATCGAGCACGAGGGCTTCGTCGCCGACCCGTCCTGGTTCACCGACTCGATGTACCGCTCGTCGGCCGCGCTGACGCGCCACCTCACCGCGAAGTACGGCATCCCGCGCACCCGCACCGGCGTCGTCGGCCACAGCGAGGTGCCGGGCAACGACCACACCGACCCCGGTGCGAACTGGAACTGGACCTACTACATGTCGCTCGTCAACGGCGGCGGCGGTAACCCCGGCCCCGGTGGCAGCTCGTTCCCGACGTGGGGCTCCGGCGTGAGCATCCGTCAGAGCGCGACGACCACGTCGGCGCAGGTCGCCAGTCTGGCGGGACCGACGACGGTCAAGGTCCAGTGCCAGAAGCGCGGGCAGCTGGTCACCTACCAGGGGTACAGCAACGACGCGTGGTCGTATCTGCCGGACTACGGCGGCTACATCTCGAACATCTTCATCGACGTCTCGGACGCGTGGCTGCCGGGCGTGCCCAACTGCTGACGCCGTAGACGTAGTTGACGCACCACCGCCTCAGGGGGCGGGGCCGTCCAACAGGGCCTTGCCCAGCTGGGTGCGGTGGTGCATCATCCGGTTGCCGTGCCGGCGCGAGGTGAGCAGGCCCGCCTCGCGGAGTACGGAGGCGTGCCGGCTCGCCGTCGAGGGAGCCATCCGCAGCGCCCCCGCCAGACCCGTCGTCGTCATCGGCCGGTCGAGCAGTTCGAGCAGCCGAGCGCGCGAGGTGCCGATCAGCTGGGCCACCGGTGGCGTCGCCTCACCCTGCCGGTGGCGCACCAGCCAGCCGGGTGCCGGGGAGAGCGGGTGGACCAGCACCGGGGGAAGCTCGTCGTCGACGAGGGCCAGCGGCGTACCGACGCAGAAGAAGCCGGGGACCAGGGTCAACGTCTGCCCGGACAGCTGGAGTTCGCGGCTGACCGGGTAAGGCGTACGCAGGATCCCCTCCTCGCAGCGCCAGCCGGGCATCTCCTCGTAACTGGCCAGCAGCCCCTCCGATCCCCCGCTCAGCGCGGCCTCGGCGCGGCGGGAACGGTCGGCAGCGGCCTGCGCCCGGATGGCGGGCAGATACGGCAACACGGCGAGTGAGTAGTAGCGCCGCAGCGTCCCCCCGAGCCAGCGCAGCGCCTCCATGTCACCCTCGGCCAGCCGCCGTACGGTGGCCGGGACCGGCCCACGTCTCCGCGCGTAGAGTCGGGAGAGATCGGCGACCAGGCGCCGACGGGGAGTTGACAGCAGCCGGTCCACGCCGATGTCGAGGTCCAGCTCGCCGCGGCCGGGCGTGAGGAAGTCGGGGAAGTACTCGGCCGAGGGGCAGAGCAGCATCAACTCCCTGACGGACGAGGCGAGTCCGGCCCGTTCCAGGGCCGAGCGGACCTCGCGCCGCCAGGGCGCGAAGGCCGGCGGGACGTGGTGGTTCTGGAGCAGGTGGAGGCTGAGCGCGGCCTCCCACAGAGCGTCGGCTCCGTCCGCCACGCGCAGCCGGTTCAGCTCCTGTCCACGGAGATCGACTCGCAGCACGTTGGACTCCCCCCGGAAAGCCTGTGCGTTCAGGCCCGGATTGTAGCGGGGCCGGGTTACGGGGCTGCCGCGGTCGAGCACGGTCTGATCCGAAAGACGCTCCTCAGGTCTGATAGCGGGAGTGATCGATGTGCCAGACGTACGAGGACGCGATGGACCCGAGGGCCTGTGCGTGTTCGGCGAGCGGCCCTTTCACCACGGCCAGTTCGGCGATTCGGGCGGCGGCCACGGCGGCCCGCTGTTCGCACATACGGGAGGCCAGCCGGAACGCCTCTGCCACGTCGCACCCGTGCTGCCGCATCAGGAGTGACGGCAGGTTGAGCGCGCCGGGGCCGTCGTGGGCCGTCTCCTTGGCGTACGAGGCGAGGTCGTTGATCCAGCCGGCGAGGTCCGCGACGGCCGTCCGGAGTTCCCGGACCGGCTCCAAGGACCTTTCCCGCTCCGTCAGTTCGTACCCGAGCGTGATCTCCGCCGTGGTCATGAGGGTCCGTACGAAGACGGTGTGCGGACGCATCGCGCGGTAGTCGGCCAGGGTGATGTGGTCGGACCCGTCGAGGTGATGCGCCTCCCAGAGGATGCCCAGGAGGTTGTCCCGCAGGTGCCCGGTGAGCCGCAGGTACTGGGTGGCAGTGGCGCGTTTCCCGAAGCGGGCCAGGAGGTCGCCCAGCGCGGCGCCGAAGGCGCTCGGGCCGGCCGGTGGCTCCTCGTGGCCCGCGAGAAGGTGGACGCACTCACCGATCGTGCGGACCAGGCGAGCCGGGTCGCGGGCGCCCGCCGCCTCGCCGTGCGCGTCGTCGAACGCGGTGAGCCACAGGAAGAGGTCGGCGCAGAGGAAGAGGTCGTTCCGGCCGGCCGTCGGGAAGGTGCGGGCGATCCCCTGGCCCGTGATGTTGGACAGGGCGCCGAGTTTGCGCTCCGAGCCGACGAGCGGGAACGTCCGGAGCCACCCGGCGGCGTGCCGCTCGATGTCATCGGCGTAGGTGCTGACCGGGAAGGGACCGGGGAAGGAGTCCCGCAGATCGGGCATCGGCAGGGCACGCGAGTCCGTGCGGATCGCCTCGTTCATCGGGCGTGCCTCCCGAGGGTGTGGTGCCTGAGCTCGGGCACCATGCGCAGGGACGAGGGGTGAGTGGAGATCGCTCCGACCGGGCGTACGGTGCCGGTGGTCGGCCGCAGTCGCCAGCGGGACGCGATCAGCGCGGTGATGATGACCGTCTCGGTCCAGGCGAACGTGTCCCCGATACACATACGTTTGCCGGAGCCGAAGGGGATGAAGCCGCCCTTCGGTGGCTGGGGGCGCTCCGGGAGCCAGCGGTCGGGGTCGAAGCGCAGCGGATCGGGGTAGATGTCGGGGTCCCGGTGCAGTGCGTAGGCGCTCCAGATCACATCCGAGCCGGCCGGCAGGGTGAACTCGCCGAGTCTCACGTCGGAGACGGCTTGCCGGGTCACGAGCCACGCGGGGCTGTAGAGGCGCAGGGTCTCGCTGACGAGCCTGCGGGTGTGGACGAGGCGGGGGACGTGTTCGGCGGTGAGCGGACCCTCGGCGAGCACGGAGTCGACCTCCTCGTGGAGCCGGCGCTCCATGTCCGGGTTGCGGCCCAGTTCGTGGAAGAGCCAGGAGAGGACGACCGCGGTGGTCTCGGAGCCCGCGGCGAGCAGTGCGACGATCTCGGAGAGGATCTCGTCGTCGGGCAGCGTCGCGCCGGTGTCGTCCTGTGCGGTCAGGAGCAGCGACACGATGTCGTCGTACGTGTCGGGGTGCGCGCGGTGTTCCGCGATGATGTCGGCGACCGCGGTGCGTAGCGCGGCGCTGGCGGCCTCGGCCTTCCGGTTGCGCCGGGTGGGCAGTCGTTCCAGGGCGGAGATGGGCAACAGGGCACGCCGCAGGGCGGCCTTGAAGACGGTGTCGACGCTGTGGAGGATCGTGTAGGCGAGTTCCCGCTGGGGCGCCGCGGAGAACAGGGCCGACATGACGACGCCCTGCGCCATGAGCTGCATCTCGGTCTTCACGTCAAGTGTGGTTCCGCCGTCCCAGCCCGCGACGTACGGCTCCACGGCCTCTCGCATGGTGGTGACGTAGCCGGCGATCTGCCGGCGGTGGAAGGCCGGCTGCATCAGACGGCGCCGGCGCAGGTGCGGCTTGCCCTCCGCGACGGGCAGGGCGTCCTTGCCGAAGAGTTTGAGCTTCTCGAAGAGCAGCCCCTTGGTGAATTCGTCGGCCTGGCTGGTGAGCATCTCGTGCATCAGCTCGGGCGAGTTGACCACGGTCAGCTTCTTCGTGCCGATGGCGATACGGACGATGGGGCCGTGTGTGCGCAGGCGCTGGATGAAAGCGAGGCGGTCCCTGATCAGAGGGACGGCGTGTCCGACGAGCGGCAGTTTCCCGGGCGCCATCGGTGCGAGGTGTCTGGTGGTCGTCACGTGTCTGTCCTGCCTTCCGCGGCTGTGGATGTGGTCCGCCGGTTCCGCCCGTGACGTGTCCGCAGCAGCTCACGCACGGCGAGGACTTCGGCTTCGATCATCGCGCCGGGGGCGTACAGGGTCTTGTCGTGCCAGAGGGCGGGGTGGTGGCCGGAGCCCGCCCCGTCGTTCAGATACGTCTCGGCGCGGTCCAGGGCGCGGGCGTGCTGAGGCCGGTGTTCGGCGGCCGACAGCAGGATCCGTGCGGCGTACGCGGTCTCTTCGGTGGTGCCGCCCCATACCCCCCAGGAGCCGTCGTCACGCTGGGTGTCGAGGGCCCAGGCGACGGCGGTCCCGACGGCCGTGGCCGCGTGGTCTCCGCCGTATCGGGCGAGGGCGGCCACACACCGCGCGGTGGCGTAGTAGGGGGAGGCGTGCCATTTGTCGGGCCACGGTCCGTCGGGCCCCTGCTGCCCGACGAGCCAGTCGCGCAGCTTGTCCGTCCGGGGACCGTAGGTGTGCTGTGCTTCGGGGTGGTGGCGCAGGTAGCCGCCCAGCGCTTGGAGCGCGTGCGCGTTCGCGGTGACCGATCCGGTGTCCTCGCCGATGTAGCAGTCGTAGTGACTGCCGTTGTGGAACAGGTCGAGCGGCTCGGGGGAGTTCTCCAGGCCGACCAGTGAGGACACCAGCACGGCCATGGCGGTGTCGTCGGCGTCCGTCATGAGTCCGGGTGCGCCGCGTACTCCCCGGGGGTCGTAGAGGTCGGTGGCCCATTTCCGGACGGTGGGCACGCTAGCGGCCGGCAGATGGGCGCCGGCCAGGGCGGCGGCGACCCACAGGCGCTCGAAGACGAGGATCGGGGCCGCCTCGGGGAAGAGACCCCCGTAGCGCTCCGCCACGCTTTCGAGGGCGGCGACGGTTCCCGTCGCGGGCGCCGCCACCGCCACCGCGGCCCGGGCGGCGGTGGCGGCCGGTGAACTGCCCAGCAGGTCCGGCCCGTCGGGTATGAGCGCCGGCGGTATGTATCCGGCGACACCCTCGAACGTGTGGTGCAACTTGACGGGGAGGCGGCCCGCCGAGGCGTACCGCCTCGCCACGTACTCGGGCACGGCCCGGTCGTAGCCTCGGGGAAGCGCGGGTGCGGGCCCCGGACGCCATCCGCCGACGGCCGGTGTCCGGTCGTCGCCGATGAGGGTGAGCTGCTCGTGGATCTTCGCGACCAGGCTGGGGACGAGGATCTCGGCCGCGGCGGTGTCGGGCCAGGGGCCTGCCGAGGGCAGTGCGCGCAGCGCGGCGAGGCCGCTGTCGACGGCCGTCGCGAGCCGCCGGGTGGTCTCCTCGGACGTGGCGCCCCGCCGCAGGACCGCCAGTGCGGCTTCCACGCCGCTGAGCGTCGGCAGAAGGCGGTACCGCTCGGGTCCTTCGCCCCAACTGCCGTCGGGTGCCTGCTCGTTCAGCAGATACGAGATCCGGCGCGGTTCCCCGGGCAGCCAGGGGGCCGCCGAGATGACCCGGGCACTTTCGTACACGGAGGGGCGGACGCTGCCCCACGGGTCCTGGTCGATCCTCGCCACCAGTCGGGCGGCCTCTTCGTGGTAGGTCGCGTTCGCGACCGCGTCGCTCATGGGCTTGTTCGACCTCACGGTTGCGGTGACGGGGTGGGGGGCGGTCATGTCTGTCGCTCGGTGGCGGCCAGCGCGATCCGGCGCAGCTGGGCGGTGGCCGCTTCCGGGAAGGGCGCCTCGTCCAGCGCGGCGAGGGCCGCCTCCCGGCGTGCGCCGATCATTTCCTCCACGGTGCGCCGGGCGCCGGTGGACTCCAGGAGGGCCCGGATCTCGGCGGCCTGGTCCTCGTCGAGGTCGCTTCGGCCGACGAGGCCGTGCAAGGTCTTGCGCTGGACGGAGGAGGCCCGCTGGACGGCGAGGGCCATCAGTACGGTGGCCTTGCCCTCGCGCAGATCGTCCAGTATCGGTTTGCCGGTCTCGGCGGGATCGCCGAACACCCCGAGCAGGTCGTCGCGCAGCTGAAACGCTTCTCCTAGCGGGATGCCGAACGCGGTGCAGGAGTCGAGCACGGACGGATCGGCCCCGGCCACCGCCGCTCCGATATGGAGGGGGCGTTCCACGGTGTACTTGGCGGTCTTGTACCGGATGACGTGCAGTGCCGTGTCGACGTCGCCGGTCAGCCGACCGGTGGACTGAAGGTCCAGGAGCTGGCCGTACATGATCTCGCTGCGCATCTCGGCCACCAGCGGCATGACCTGGGCGAGTCTGCTCGGGTCGAGGCCCGCCGTGTGCAGGAGTTCGTCGGACCAGACGAGTGCCAGGTCCCCGAGGAGGACGGCGGCGCCCAGCCCGTGTGCCGCGGCACGGCCGCGGGGGCCGCCTCTGTCGGTGTACGCGGCGGCCAGCGCGCGGTGCGCGGACGGCTGGCCGCGGCGGACATCGCTGTCGTCCATCACGTCGTCGTGCACGAGGGCGAACACCTGGAAGAGTTCGAGGCTCGCGGCCGCGCGGATGGCGGCCGTCATCTCTCCGGTCCCTCCGGCGGCCTGCCATCCATAGACGCACAACACGGATCGCAGCCGTTTCCCGCCGGTGAGGAACGCGCGCAAGGTGGAGGTCAGATAGAGCAGTTCGGTTCCCGGCGCGGCCTGGTCCTTGGCGTCGAGGAAGCTGGTCAGGGCCGCACTCACCTTGTCCCGTACGGGCAGGAGGTCCGGCGGCCCGGTGACGGGACGTGTGGTAGCCATCGGTGGTTGATCCCCTTTCGGTCAAGAACCGTCATGGTGGTTCCGTTCGGGCAGAGGACGGGGCCAGGACACTGCTTTCCCGCAGGTGTCACGGTGGTGCTGGTCATTGGCCGACGGCACCACCGCGACACGGCATGGGAGAGCAGGCTAGGAAGTGGTCACCGACGCACGGTCGCCTGCCGTCGAGGACGACCCGGTGTCCGTCTCGGGGACGGCGGTACTGCGGCTCCACGGGGTGACGCCCTTGGCGTCAGGGGTCAGCGGAGTGAACCGGGCGGGAAGCGATGTGAGCGTCCGGTGGATCGCTCCGTCGCGGTAGGTCAACTTGTCGGAATCGACGGCCAGTTCGATGTCCGGCAGATAGCTGGCGAGCCGCTCGATCGCGGCGGTCGCGATCAGCAGGGCGAGGTCTCGCGCCGGACAGGCGTGCGGCCCGGCGGCGAACGCCAGGTGCGCCTTGGTCCCCGAGCGGTAGCCGTCGGCCGGAACCCCCGCGTGGGGGCAGGTGTTGGCGGCGGCGTACGAGACCATGACCGGGGAGTCGGCGGGAATGCGCGTGCCCTGGAAGGTGACGTCCTCCTTGGGGAAGTGGAAGCTGTAGTTGGCCAGCGGCGAGTCGTGCCACAGCGCCTCGTCGATGGCGTGCTGGACGGGCAGGCTTCCGGTGGTGAGCGTGCCGAAGTAGCGGTCGTCGCTCAGCATCCGGACGCATGTGTTCGCGATCAGGTTGGCTGTCGGCTCGTTCCCCGCACCGAAGATGATGATGATCTGGTTCATCACCTCCTCCGGGTTCAGCCCGTTGGGGTGGTCGATGAACCAGGAAGTCAGGTCATGGCCGCGCTTCGCGGCCTTGGTCTGATAGAGGGCCTGCAGGTAGGCGCCGAACACCTGCGCGCCGGCCGCCTTCCGCTCCGGAGCGGTGTCCATCATCGCCGCGAGTGCCCCCACGAGCCGGGGACCGTGTTCGTCCTCCATACCGAACAGGGCGTTGAAGACCATCAACGGCAGCTGCTGGGCGTACTGGCTGACGAGGTCGACCGTGCCGGTGTCCGCGAAGTCCTGCAGGAGCTTGTCGGCGTAACGGAAGGTCAGGACGCGGACATCGTTGGGGTCGAGCAGAGCGAAGCTGTCGGTGATCACCTTGCGCAGATGCGCGTGCTCGTCACCGTCGGCGAAGAAGAGACTGGGCCGCCACTCGACCAGGGGCCTGATCGGGCTGCTCTCCGGCACCTGGGGGAGCCAGTTGCGGGTGTCCTTGGACCATGTGTCCGTGTCCTGAAGGAGTTTGAGGGCCGCCTCGTAGTCGGTGACGAGGTGGACGACGACACCCGGGGCGATCTCGGCGACGCCGACCGGCCCCTGGAGACGCAGCAGTTCATAGCTGTGCTGAGGATCGGCCGCGTGGGAGGGCCCGTGCAGGGGCACAGCTGTGGCGGCTGTTGGTGCGATGCTCACGAGGCTCCGACTCCGGCCGAGGATATGGAATGGGCGGTCAGTGCGATGAGTGCGTTGAGACTGCTGTCCATCTCGCGGGCATCACAGGTGACGAGCGGGGTGTCCGGGGCGAGGTCGAGCTTCTTACGAACAACCTCCAGGTCGTAGGCGGGTGAGTCAGGGAAGGTATTGACTGCCACGGCGTACGGCAAACCGCGCTCCTCGATAAGATCCATCACTTCGAAGGACTCGTCGAGACGCCGGGTGTCCACCAGGACGAGCGCACCGAGGGCCCCGAAGGCGATGCCCTCCCACAGGGGAAGGAACCGCCGCTGCCCGGGAGTTCCGTACAGGTACAGGACGATCCGGTCGCCCGGCAGGGTCATACGGCCGAAGTCGATGGCGACCGTGGTGGTCTTCTTGTCCCGCAGACCGACGAGGCTGACGTCGTCGGCGTCGGCCGCCGCGTCCGTCATGACTTCGTCGGTGTGCAGCGTGGGAATCTGTGAAAGCGTCCTGATCGCGGTCGTCTTGCCGACACCGAGGGGACCCGCGACAAGGATCTTGACCCTCTGGTGCTCCCCCTCGGGGAGGTACACGGGACGCGGGTTAGGCGACACGGAGGGATTGAAGTCCACTCAGCACCTCTTCCATGAGTTGCATCGACGGCCGTCCGGCGCGCGAGGGGGCGATGGCATCCGGGATCGGCACACTGGCGTTTAACAAGCCGTCACTGACGAGTTGTTCGGCGAGCATCAGGCCGACACTGGCCGGCAGCGCGAGATACGCGGCGATCTCGACCGCGGTGAGGGAACCGCCCGTCACCAACTCGACGACGCGGTGGTGCACCGGCGTGTGGTACGAGGACAGCGGAAGGCCGCTGGCACGCAGGGCCGTCAGCGTGTCGAGGGTGGCGGGCAACGGGGCGGCGCCACCGCTTCCGGTCGCGAGATACGCCGGGAGCAGCCGCCGCTGGTGCTGACCGCGGCTCATGACGCGCCGTCATGGGATCGCGCCGAGACAGACATGTGCTGCTCCCCCAGCTTCTTCGCCTGACGCGCCATCATGTGGACGACCACACCCATGTGCATCGAATCGTCGCCCGCGGCCGCGATCAAGGTGTTGGCACCGGCAGGCATGACCATGTAAGTGCCCTCGGCCACCTTCACCGTGACGGTCTCGATGGGGGTGTCCGCCGCGGCTCCCAGCACCGGTATGACGGCGGCGCGGGAGGCGGCGTGCAGTGCGGAGGTCATCGCGGCCACGCCGTCCGCGTCGTCGGCCGAAAGGTTCTCGGACCTGGCCTGGACCATCCCGTCGAGGGTCATGAGCAGGGCGTGGCGGACACCTGGTATCTCAGTGATGGGGGCCAGGTACCAGGTCTCGTTTTCGCCGTGGGGCATGGTCACTGCGTTTCCTCCGAATCAGTACCGGTTCGGCCGCTTTCAAGGCCGTCCTGGAATTCACTCCAGGCTTTGAGGGACCGCTCCGGGTCCGGGGCGCGGTAGGTGGGAGCGGCGAGTCCGCCGCCGGGTGCCGAGGGGCCACGGCGGCGACGCTGTGGCAGACCGTCCGCACTGTCCGGTACGGGAGTGCGCGGCTTCTCGTCGTCCCCCGCGCTCTCGGGGACCGAGGTGGGCCGCCTCTCCGCCTTCGGCGCCACGGCCGCGTGGGGAACCATGGCGGACGGCGGCTCGGCCTCCTCGTCGATCGAGGCCAGCAGGTTCGGGGGAATGGTCACCACAGCGCGCACCCCGCCATAGGGAGACGGATGGTCGATGGAGACGTCGAAGCCGTAGTCGGCGACGAGGCGGCCGATCGCGGCGAAACCCTGGGACGGCGGGTCGCCGAGCTCGGTGAGCATGACGTCCTGGGTGTCGGCCGATACCAGCCGCGCGCCCCGGGTCGCCGCTTCCGTGGTCATCCCCTTGCCGGCGTCGTCGACCGTGATGCAGACGTTGCCGTTTCCGCTCTGGATCAGACTGACATCCACCGCGAGGTCGTCACGGGAGTGCTCCAGGGCGTTGGCCATCAGCTCCGCGCAGGCCACGGCGATGGGCTCGGCGGCACGGCCGACGATCCCGACGTTGGAGGCGATCCGCGAATTGATCTTGATGCGGTCGAAACCACGGAGCCGGGAGGAGGCACCCGTGACGATCTCCGCCACGTAGGTGTCCTTGCGGACGTGCCCCGGCCACGCGCCGCACACGATGGCGGTCCGCTGGATGAGACGCAGATTCTGCTCGTTGAGATGGTCGGCGGTGAGCATCCGGTGCGTCAGGTGCCGCGACCCGGTGAACTCCCTCTGCAGGGCGTCGAGCTCCGACTGGAGCCGGTACGACAGCGCCTGCGAGTCCTGGCTCGCGCCGCGCAGGGCCGCACGGGCGGCGGCGTCCACACGACGGCGCTCCTTCAGGACCATCTCCGAGACCCGGGTGAGTACGGAGTCGAGGAGTTCCGCGTCCCCGGGCCCTGCCCCCTCTTCGTGCAGCAGCCCGGGTATGGGGTGGTGGGAGCTGATCAGGTGGAGCGGGACGGCCGGAAGCCGGGCGGAGACGAGATGCGTCACCTCGGCGCGCAACCGCTCCTCCTGGGCCTCGGCGCCCCGCTTGCGGGATTCGGCGTCATGCGAGCGGAATTCGGCGCCGCGCGTGCGGGATTCGGCGCTCTTCAGCGCCGCGTCCATTTCTCTGCACCGTCGCACCAGTTTGCGACGAGAGAGCGCCAGCAGCAGTGCGACGGCGGCCATGACCACGGTCACGGCGCCGAGCGCAAGGGCGGGTTCTGAGGGAGAGGTCACGGAAAAAGCGTCCTAGGGGTTCGAGGGGGGAACGGGCGAGTACGCCGATGCGGTCGGCGTGCCCCGCCCGTGGGGGTGGTGTGCGTCCAGGAGCGACGCGGATCGTCCGCCGGCCCTGGGCGACCGTGTGCGGGGCATGGAGAAGAGATCGTCCTTCCGGTACACAGAGTTCGTCCCTTCCGCGCCTCACAACCGCCGGCCTCCGACACAACCGCTGCACCGGTCATGCTTGCTCGGCTTTCATCGGGACTCCTTGGCGGACGGGGGCGACTCAGATACTTCCGCCATCAAGTGCTGCCGAATCTCGTTAAGAGATCACGCCAAAGCGTCGTCAGTTTAGGGGAGTTGACCTGCAACTCACAGCGCGTGTCGGCAGGCCCCGATGATCATGAGGGAAGAAATAGGGCCAGGTGGGGAGCAACTGCTGCACCATGAGTCGCTCGCGTTTCAGCTCCCCGGCAGGGGCGGGGCGGGCGTGTGAGGCTGGAGTCATGACCGAATTCAGCGAGGCCGAGCGCTTGTACCTCTCCTCCCAGCGACTGGGCCGGCTGGCCACCGTCGACCCGAAGGGCCAGCCGCAGGCCAACCCCGTGGGCTTCTTCCCCCAGGCGGACGGCACGATCCTGGTCGGCGGCTACGCGCTTGGCACCACCAAGAAGTGGCGGAACCTCCGGTCCAACCCCCGGGTGGCACTCGTGGTCGACGACATCGTGAGCCTGAAGCCGTGGAAGGTACGCGGCGTGGACATCCGGGGTGAGGCCGAATTGCTCACCGGACCCCACGAATTGGGGCCGCATTTCAGTGAGGAACTCATCAGGATCCATCCACGAAAGATTCACAGTTGGGGATTGGACGAAACGGGCTGATCCGGGCGCTCAGCCGACCGCGGCGGCCGCACGCAGGTGCCGGACCGCGTACGAACGCCACGGCCGCCACGCCGCGTGACCGGGCTCGCCGTCCGGTGCCACGTCGGGATCGCCCAGACCCCGCATCCGGATGAGCGCCGCCGTCCGGGCGCTCACACCGGGCACGGTGAGCAGCGCCCGCTCGGCCTCGTCCCGGCTCGCTCCGGCGTCCAGCCGTACGGTGCCGTCGGCGAGGGCGGTGGCGAGCGGACCGGCCACCGGGTCGTCCACCAGGGCGGCCGGTGCGGGAAAGAGCCGGGTGAGCGTCCCGCACGGGCGCTCGACCCGGTCCCCGTACGCCGCGACGAGCCGCCGCGCCCCGGCGGGGCCCGCGTGGACGCGCAGCGCGTACTCCTCGGGGTCCGCGGCGCCCGGCGCCCGCAGTCCGGGGCGGGCCGCGACGAACGGCGCGAGGAGCGGGTCGGCGCCGAGGCGCTCGTCCACGGCGTACGGATCGGCGTCGAGGTCGAGCAGGCGGCGCAGCCGTTGTACGGCGGTGGTGAGGTCGCGCAGGTCGGCGAGGTGGATCCGGGCCTCCAGCCACCCGGAGCGGGCCGTCCCGGTGGACGGAAGCGTCTCGTCCACCGAGACGACGCCGGGGCCGTGCGGCAGGCGCAGCGTCCGCCGGTAGGTGCGGGCGCCGGGCTCGCCGGTCACCTCCTCGACGAAGGGGAGCGCCTCGTCGGCGAGCAGGTCGAACATGTCGCGCGCCGCGTAGGCACCGCGGTACGCGAGCCGTAGCGGAATACCGGCGAGGGAGGGCGCGGCGGGGGCCCGTCCGCCCCGGGTGAGCGATTCGGCGCGCAGGCCGCTGGGCGTGCGGGCGTAGATCCGCCGGATCGTGTCGTTGAACTGGCGCACGCTCGCGAATCCGGCGGCGAAGGCGATCTCCGTGACCGGCAGGACGGTGGTCTGGAGCAACGTCCGCGCGGTGTGCGCGCGTTGGGCGCGGGCGAGGGCGACGGGCCCGGCGCCGAGTTCGGCGGTGAGCTGGCGCTGGACCTGCCGCGCGCTGTAGCCGAGCCGCCCGGCCAGTCCGGGTACGCCCTCACGGTCCACGATCCCGTCGCCGATCATCCGCATGGCGCGGCCGACGACGTCGGCCCGTACGTTCCACTCCGCCGACCCGGGTACGGCGTCGGGCCTGCACCTGCGGCAGGCGCGGAAGCCGTTGCCCTGGGCCGCGGCGGCGGTGGGGTAGAAGCGGACGTTCTCGCGCTTCGGGGTGACCGCCGGACAGCTGGGCCGGCAGTAGATGCCGGTGGTCCGGACGGCGAAGAAGAACGCGCCGTCGAACCGCGCGTCGCGGCTGGCCACCGCCTCGTACCGGGTCTCCTCGTCCATCACACCGTCCAGTCTGCGCCGCTTCCGGAGACAGCACTGGCGGGATTCGGACATGGGAGTGGGCCGGACCCCGTCGGAGGCCCGGCCCGCTCCGGGCACGCCTACCGGATACGCCCGCGCTTGGCCTCCATCGCCGCGCGCCCCTCCGCGCCCTTGAGCCGCCAGTCACGCCGGATCTCGGCCCGCAGCCGGGCGTCGGTCTTGGCGACGATGCGCTGGTTCTCGCGCAGCAGCTTGCGGTAACTCTCCAGCCGCCGCTCGGGCAGCGAACCGTCCTCCAGCGCGGCGAGCACGGCGCACCCCGGCTCACTGCCGTGGGCGCAGTCGTGGAACCTGCACCCCTCGGCCAGCTCCTCGATCTCGGCGAAGACCTGCCCCACGCCCTGCCCGGCGTCCCACAGCCCGACGCCCCGCAGCCCGGGGGTGTCGATGAGCACGCCGCCGCCGGGGAGCACGAGGAGATTGCGGGTGGTCGTGGTGTGCCGGCCCTTGCCGTCCACCTCACGGGTGGCGCGGACCTCCATGACGTCCTCGCCGAGCAGGGCGTTGGCGAGGGTGGACTTCCCGGCGCCCGAGACACCGAGCAGCACGCTCGTACTGCCGGAGACGACGGCGGAGAGCACGTCGACGCCCTCCCCCGTCGCCGCGCTGACGGCGAGGACCTGTACACCGGGCGCGGTGGTCCCGACATCCTCGACGAGATACGAGAGACCGGTCGGGTCCGGTACGAGGTCGGCCTTGGTGAGCACGACGAGCGGCTGCGCGCCGCTCTCCCAGGCCAGGGCCAGGAAGCGCTCGATACGCCCGAGATCCAGCTCGACGGCGAGCGGTACGGCGATGATCGCGTGGTCGACGTTGGCCGCGAGGATCTGGCCCTCGGAGCGCTTGGAGGAGGTGGACCGTACGAAAGCGGTACGACGGGGCAGCAGCGTCCGTACGTACCGCGGATCGCCGCCGGGATCGACCGCGACCCAGTCGCCGGTGCACACGACCTTCAGCGGATCGCGCGGCACCACGAACTCGGTGTCGGCCCGCACCATGCCGCCGGGAGTGACGACATCGCACTGACCTCGATCGACCCGTACGACACGGCCGGGCAGCAGACCCCGCGTGGCGTACGCGACGAACTCCGCCTCCCAGGCGTCGTCCCAGCCGTAGGGGGCGAGCGGATGCGAAGTGGAAGAAGCCTCGGAGAAGGCAACAGGGAGAGACAAGGGGAAACCCTTCACAAGGGCGGCCCCGGCACACGCGCCGATCAGGCGCGGAAGATGGGAAAGGTCAGCCGGAGACCACGGAAGTGACATGAACGATCAGCTGATTGCGGGCAACGCCCATCGCGTGGACAGCCATCGGTACACACCTCCCGGATCACACACGGCACGGCCGAGAGGACCGGATCGGCCCCTCGGAACATGAGGGAACCTAGCGCCTTCCCGGCGGGGCCCGCCACCCCATTTAGCGGCCGTTCCTCAGGGGCGCACGCGGGGCGAATCGGCCGATACGCGGGCGATCCATTTCCCTCGCCCTAAATCCCGGAGGGCGACGGGCTCGCGGTCGCGTTCGGGCCCGGCTTCACCACTACCGCTCTGCGTCTGCGGGCCGTGGCGGGGGCGGCGGACCCAGCGGCAGATCCGGCTCCGTGAAGTCGACGGGGATACCGACGATCATCCGCAGACCGGGGTGGGCCAGCGGCGCCAGCGCCTGCACCGACACATGGACCGCGCCGGCGAGCGGCAGGACCATCGGGCGCACCGTGGCGTAGGGGTGCAGGCTCATCTCCGCCCGCTCGTCCCCGTCCCAGAGGCGGCGCACCTCCGCCGACCGCCGCACCTGGCGCACCACCCGCTGGATACGGTCGTGCTCCAGGTCCACGACGGCGCTGCGGCGCAGCTCGGCGACCATGTAGGGCGCCCAGTGGGTCTCCCACTGCCGGCACTGCTCCCGTCCCTGGGAGGCGGGGGCGAGCAGTTCCTCCATGATGTTGGCGGCGGGACGCTGCATCCAGGGCCAGTGCCAGGCCGCGCGGCGGTTGTAGGCGAGAACGGTGTAGGTGTCGTCGCTCCAGTAGGCGCCGTGTCCGATGTGGTGCAGCATCCCGAGCAGGTCCTCGGGGACGTCCGGGTGTTCGGGGACGACCGCCCGCGGGGGCTGGTGACCGGACCAGACGTACAGGGCGGACGCCTCGGCCGGGTTCAGGCCCAGAATCCGGGCGCAGTCCCTGACGAGGTCCTTGCTGATCCGCCCCTCGCCGTGTTCGAGGCGCCGGTAGTGGCGCTCGTCCACTCCGAGCAGGTCGGCCATGATGCCCTGCGTGAGCCGCCCGCGCCGGTGCCGGTGCCGGGGCAGGGCGCTCATCCCGGGAATGTCGTCGGGATTCCGGCGGGCCCGCCACGTACGCATGATCTTCGGCATGTCCGCCTGAGGGGGCAGTTCCGCTCTCCCCATCTCGCCACCTCCGGGACCCACGCCGCCGGCGACGTCGCTGCCGATCGGCGCTTCCCATCCTGCCTCTCCGTGGCCGTGGCAGCACGCCGAAGGACCGGACACCGCGGTGTCCGGTCACTCCCGGACCCTTCCGTGAAGTGGCGACAGACGTTTCTGTGGGATCGGAGAGTTTCGTCCCCCGGAGAGGATCATGGAAGTTCTTGCTGTCCAGCCCATCGTCCAGAGCCTGCTCCCCGGTGCGGACCGGCACGTGTGGTCGCTGCCGGACACCGATCCCACGCAGGCCGCTCATGCCCGCAGGAAGGCCGCCGGTGTGCTCCAGCGGTGGCGGCTGCCGCGTGCCACCGTCGACGACGCGGTGCTCGTGGTGTGCGAGTTGGTGACCAACGCGATCCGTTACGGCCGAAGTCCCGTTCAGATCGCGCTCCACCGGGGCCAGGGGGCCCTGACGATCAGTGTCAGCGACCACGGCCGTGTCCCCTACCCGACGAAGGGGCTCGACCCGGACCCGGATCACGCCGGCGAATCCGGCCGTGGTCTGTCCATCGTCGCCGCGCTCGCCCATGCCCACGGGTACGAGGGGGGAGACTCGACAACGTTCTGGGCCCGGCTGCGCACACAGCCGACGGACCATCCCTAGGCCTAGACACGGCCTGGCGCACCGCGCCCGGCCGGGCCGTGGTGTGATGGTGCCGTGGGCCGCGCCGTGGAAGAGACCAATCGCCGCATGCTCCGCGTGCGGGACACGATGGACCGTGATTACGCGCAGCCGCTCGACGTCCCGGCGCTGGCGCGGATCGCCCATGTGTCGCAGGCGCACTTCACGCGGACCTTCCGCGCCACGTTCGGCGAGACGCCGCACCGTTATCTCCAGCGCAGGCGGGTCGAGCGCGCCATGTTCCTGCTGCGGGAGACCGACCGCAGCGTGACGGACATCTGCTACGAGGTCGGCTTCGGCAGCCCGGCGACCTTCAGCCGCACCTTCCACGACATCGTCGGCCGGCCGCCCAGGACGTACCGCAAGGAACGCGAGGCGGCGGCGCCCGCGGCCATGGGCGTACCGACGTGCTTCACGATGGCGTGGACACGCCCGCGCGCCTGACCGGCCCACGCGCCCGTGTCGCACTGAGAGCCGCCGACTGAGCAGTTCTGGACAAGTTTTCGCCCGGTCCGCGCCGTAGCGTGAAGAACATGTTCACCTCGATCACGCACTCACAGATCTACGTCCTCGACCAGGACGCGGCACTCGACTTCTACGTCAACACGCTCGGCCTGGAGGTCGGCGCCGACATCGACATGGGCTTCATGCGCTGGCTGACCGTCAACGTCCCCGGCCACCCCGACCGCCAGATCCTGCTGGAGAAGCCGGGCCCTCCGGCGATGTCCGAGGAGACCGCGCGGCAGGTCCGCGAACTGGTCACCAAGGGCGCTACGGGCGGCTCGCTCATCTTCAGCACGGACGACTGCCGCAAGACGTACGAGACGCTGCTGGCCCGCGGCGTCGAGTTCACCGAGGAGCCCACCGACCGCCCGTACGGCATCGACTGCGGCCTGCGCGACCCGTTCGGCAACAGCATCCGCTTCACCCAGCCGAAGTCGTAGCGGGCCCCGACCAGGGCCCCGACCCGGGCCTTGCCCCCGTACGGCCCGGGTCGGGGGAACAACAGGGTCGCGGAGCGCCCGGCCGCGGCGGCAGGATGGCCGTATGACTGGCAGCGACGCATCCACCGCACACCCGGCCGCCGGGGCTCCGGCGCACCTCGCACCCTTCACCGCCGACGACTACCGCGCCCGGATGGAACGGGCGGTGCGGGACGCCACCGGCGCCGGGCTGGCCGGGGTGCTCGTGGCGCCCGGCCCCGACATGGTCTGGCTCACCGGCTATCAGCCGCCGGCCGACACCGAGCGGCTGACGCTGCTGGTGCTCACCCCGGACGCCGGCCCCGTCCTCGTCGTGCCCAAGCTGGAGGCGCCCGACGCGGAGAAGGCCGTCGGCGCGCCCGCGTTGACGCTGCGCGACTGGACGGACGGCGTCGACCCGTACGGTGTGACCGCGCCCGCGCTCACCCCCACCGGCCGCTACGGCATCAGCGACAACACCTGGGCCCTGCACCTCATCGGTCTCCAGGAGACCCTGCCCGGCACCTCCTACACGCCGTTGGCGAACGCGCTCCCGATGCTGCGCGCGGTGAAGGACGCGCGCGAGGTGGCACGGCTCGCGGCGGCGGGCGCGGCGGCCGACGCCGCGTACGAGGAGATCAAGAAGGTGCCCTTCGCGGGCCGCCGGGAGACCGAGGTCGCCGCGGACCTCGCCGACCTGCTGCGCGCCTTCGGCCACTCCCAGGTCGACTTCACCGTCGTCGGCTCCGGCCCCAACGGCGCCAACCCCCACCACGAGGCCGGGATACGGGTCATCGGGGAGGGCGACATGGTGGTGCTGGACTTCGGCGGTCTGTGCGAGGGCTACGGCTCCGACACCTCCCGCACCGTGCACGTCGGCGAGCCCACCGAGGAGGAGCGGCGCGTCCACGAGCTGGTGCACGCGGCGCAGCGGGCCGCCTGCGAGGCGGTGCGGCCCGGCATCGCCTGCCAGGACGTGGACCGGGTGGCCCGCGCGGTGATCGCCGACGCCGGGTACGGCGAGTACTTCATCCACCGCACCGGACACGGCATCGGCGTCACCACCCACGAGCCGCCCTACATGGTCGAGGGCGAGGAACTGCCGCTCGTACCGGGCATGTGCTTCTCGGTGGAGCCCGGCGTCTACCTGCCGGGCCGCTTCGGCGTACGGATCGAGGAC
This sequence comes from Streptomyces panacea, assembly GCF_040560175.1. Taxonomy (NCBI): domain Bacteria; kingdom Bacillati; phylum Actinomycetota; class Actinomycetes; order Kitasatosporales; family Streptomycetaceae; genus Streptomyces; species Streptomyces panacea. The sequence goes on along the minus strand of NZ_JARJHW010000055.1, from coordinate 14,171 downwards.
ATCGTGACGGTCACCGGGACGGGCGGCCGTCGCCTCAACACCACGGAGCGGGGCCTGGCGGTGGTCGGCTGAGCACGGAGCGCCGGAGCGGCGGCCCGGGTCCTGGCCGGGCACGTCGGCCGGGTCGCGCGGCGCGTGGGCCGCGCTCGTCCCCGATCGCCGGACGGGCTCCGTTCGAGCCGGCCCGCGGCAACGGTGTTGGTCGCGCACCACACACAACGTGACGCTACGATCACGGTATGTTCTCGGCCTTCCGCGTTTCACGCCCGCTCCGGGCCCGCCCCCGAACGGCGGGCCCGGAGCGGGCGTTGTGGCTGGCCGTACTTCTCCTCGCGCTGCTCTACACGCACGGCGTCAACGGCCACAACGCCGCGGCGCACGCGTCCCCCCTCGCCGCGGTGACCGCGACGGCGGCGACGGATTTCGACGGCCACGATGTCGCGCCCGCCCAACACGACGGCGACGAGGCCGAGCACGGGTCGGAGAGCTGCGCCTCCGGTCAGCCTCCGTACCGCGCCGACCTGCCCGCTCGTGGCACGACCCCGCTCGGCTTCGCGGAACTGACGCAGGTCCACGCCCCCGCCTTCGCGGTACCGGCCGACGCCGTCCCCGCGTCCGGCATGTGGAGAGACCCGGCGATCCTGCGGGTGTAGAACGCCCTTCCGAACCGGTCGGCCGCTTCCTCGTACACCTAACGCACCCCGCCGGTCCGGCTGTTGACCGCCGCCCGACCCGTTCGGCGTGTGCGGCCCGTGCGACCCACGCGACCCGTTCGGCGAGCTTCCGCGTATCCCCACCTCAGCGATCGCGGCACACGCGAGCGCGACATCGCGCACCCACGCGAACGAAAGCGAATCCATGCGCCCTCAGCCCCCCACCGTCCCGACGCGTCCCCTCTCCTCCCTCCGTGCCGGCCCGGTCAGGGCCGCCACCCCGCACACCGCCCACAGCCTCTCCGGGCTGGTCGGCAACACCCCGCTGCTGCGTGTCGGCGAGCCCTTCGCCCCGGCGGGGCGGGGCTTCTGGGCCAAGCTGGAAGGCTTCAATCCCGGCGGCATCAAGGACCGGCCCGGGCTGTACATGGTCGAACGGGCCCGCGCACGGGGCGAGTTGGTGGCCGGCGGCAGGATCATCGAGTCGACCAGCGGCACCCTGGGACTGGGGCTTGCCCTCGCCGGGATCGTCCACGGCCACCCGGTCACCCTCGTCACCGACCCGGGGCTGGAGCTGTCGATGACCCGGCTGCTCACGGCGTACGGCGCCGAGATCGACACCGTCCCGGAGCCGCATCCGACCGGCGGCTGGCAGCAGGCGCGCCGCGAGCGCGTAACGCGACTGCTGGAGCGGCACCCCGGTTCCTGGTGCCCGGACCAGTACAACAACCCCGACAACACCGCCGCGTACACCCCTCTGGCCCTCGAACTCGCCTCCCAGCTCGGCCATATCGACACCCTGGTGTGCAGCGTGGGCACCGGCGGCCACTCCGCCGGGATCTCGCGGGTGCTGCGCCAGCTCTACCCGGAGCTGCGCGTCGTCGGGGTGGACACCATCGGCTCGACGATCTTCGGGCAGCCGGCCCGCACCCGGCTGATGCGCGGGCTCGGATCGAGCATCCACCCGCGCAACGTCGCGTACGAGAACTTCGACGAGGCGCACTGGGTCGCGCCGTCCGAGGCGGTGCGGACCTGTCGCGAACTCGCGACGTCCCACTACGCCACCGGCGGCTGGAGCGTCGGCGCCGTCGCCCTGGTGGCGGGCTGGCTGGCCCGGACCGGGTCCGCCGACTCCCGGATCGTCGCGGTCTTCCCGGACGGTCCCCAGCGCTATCTCGGCACGGTGTACGACGACGAGTACTGCGCCGCGTACGGGCTGCTGGACGCGGCCCCGGCGGCCGAACCGGAGGTGATCGGCCGGCTCGACGAGAAGGAGGTCACCCGCTGGACACGGTGCGCCGAGGTCGTCGACCCGCTCACCCTGACCGACCACGAGGGTGCCGCCAACTCCCTTGCGGAGGAGGTCCGGTGAAGGGGGTGATCACGCAGGTGCGCTCGCACGAGCGCGGCGTCCAGTTGCTGATGGTCAATCAGTTCACCATCAATCTGGGCTTCTACATGCTGATGCCGTACCTCGCCGCCCATCTCTCCGGCACCCTGGGGCTGGCCGGCTGGCTGGTCGGATTCGTCCTGGGCGTAAGGAACTTCAGCCAGCAGGGGATGTTCCTGGTCGGCGGGACGCTGGCCGACCGGTTCGGCTACAAGCCCCTGATCGTCGCCGGGTGCGTCCTGCGCACGGTCGGCTTCGCGACGCTCGGCCTGGTGGACTCGCTGCCCGCGCTGCTCGCCGCATCGGCCGCCACCGGCTTCGCCGGCGCGCTGTTCAACCCGGCCGTCCGGGCGTATCTCGCGGCCGACGCCGGGGAGCGCCGGGTGGAGGCGTTCGCGCTGTTCAACGTCTTCTACCAGGCGGGCATCCTGCTCGGCCCCCTGGTGGGCATGGTGCTGACGGGCGTGGACTTCAGGGTCACCTGCCTCGTCTCGGCCGGGATCTTCGCGTTGCTGAGCATCGTCCAGATCCGGGCGCTCCCGGCCCGCCGGGCCGCCGACGCGGACGTGCGTGACGCGGAGGGCAGACGCACGAGCACGCTCGCCCAATGGCGCTCGGTGCTGGCCAACCGGCCGTTCCTGCTCTTCTCGGCCGCGATGACCGGCTCGTACGTACTGACCTTCCAGGTCTATCTGGCGCTTCCGCTGGAGGTACGACGGGTGGGCGGCGACGGGGAGTTCGGCACCGCCGCCGTGGCGCTGCTCTTCGCCGTCTCCGGGCTCGGCACCATCCTGTTCCAGCGGCGGGTGACCGCGTGGTGCGGGGCCCGCGCGGAGCCGGGACGCGCGCTCGGCCTGGGGCTTGCCGTCATGGGGCTCGCGTTCCTGCCGCTCCTCGCGGCCACCGCGATTCCCGTACCCGGCGCGGGAGTCGGCCGGTGGGCGCTGGCGGCCGTACCGTCGGCGATCGCCGCGCTGCTGCTCGCGCTGGGCACGATGATCGCGTACCCCTTCGAGATGGACACCATCGTCCGGCTCGCCGGTGACCGTCTCGTCGCCACCCACTACGGGCTCTACAACACCATCTGCGGTATCGGCATCACGCTCGGGAATCTCCTCACCGGCGCGGCACTCGACGCGGCGCGGAAGGCCGGCGTCTCCGCGCTGCCGTGGTTGGCGCTGTTCGCGCTCGGGATGGTCTGTGCCGCGGCGCTCGGCGCACTGCGCCGCGGCGGGCGGCTCGCATCGCCGGTCCCGTCCGAAACCCGGCCCGCGACCGCGACCGCCTGAGACCCCCCGGGGCCGGGCGCCAAGGCCCGGTCCCGGGGGGCACCGGTTCACTGGTTCAGCAGTTCGCCGGTTCAGCAGTTCGGTACGCCGGGCAGCCACGCCTCCACCACGTCGATGAAGATGTTGGAGATGTAGCCGCCGAAGGCCGGGAGATAGGACCAGCCGTCATTGGTGATGCCGTCCACGGTGATCCGCTGGCCGTGGACCTGGCACTTGACGTTGACCGTCGTGGGTCCGGGCAGTCGCGCCACCTCGGCCGAGGCGGTCGTCGCCTGCTGACGGATACGGACGTCCGTGCCCCAGGTGGGGAAGGACTTGCCCGTCTGGTCGCCGGTCCAGAGATAGGTGACCGTCACCCAGCCGTTGTCGTTCAGGCCGACGTTGTAGAAGGTGCCGTCGGCGAGATCGATCCCGGCCGGGTTGAGAACGACGCGGCCGGAGCCGTCCTTGCCGCCGTTGTAACCGCTCTCGTACGCCGCCTGCGCCTCGGGCTTGCCCTGGGGCAGATCCTTGAACATCTCGCGGGTCGGGGACGGGTTCCAGTAGTCGTCCTTGATGTTCCACGGCCCCACGTCCCACACCGGCGCGGTCTCGCAGCGAGCGGGACCGCAGACCTGTACGGAGTACTGGCCGCTGCCGTTGGGCGACAGGCCCCGTCGCGAGGGCAGCGCGACGAAGTGGTCGTTCGGCTTGATGATGTGGCCGTTGGCGGTCGTACCGCCGACGAGTCCCTCACGGGTGGCGTAGACCCGTGCGCTGAAGGCGGTGGCGCCCGCCGATGTCCGTGGCGCGGCCCCCTTCTCGGCCGTCAGCCGCAGGCTCCGGACGCGGGCCTCTCCCTCCTCGTCCCAGAGGGTGATCCGGGCCTGCACGGTGGTGACCTCGCGCGGCAGGACCGCCGGGCCCCGGTCCGCCGGGATCCACTCGGTCCAGGCGCCCCGAGCGGAGCGCCCGCGCACGTCGACAACCACCTCGGCGTCGGCGTCCGAGGGGGTGTCGACGTCCAGTTCGGCGCCGACCCGGTTGACGGGGGCGTCGAGTTCTTCGGGGGCGAGCACCTGGGTGCCGTAGCCTCGCCCGGCCTCCGCCGACGCGGGGCGGAAAGCGGTGCTCCGGACGCTCAACGCGCCCCGCGTGTAACGGACGTTGACGTCGTCCGAGGTGATGCGCGTCAGATCCGCCGACCAGGAGGCCGGTGCGGACGCTACGCGCGTGGATTTCTGGCCGTCGGCCGCCCCGGCCGGTGGCGTGGCGACAGCCACACCCACGCAGGCGAGTAGGGACAGCGCCGCGGTGATCCGGCGCCGGTGGGCGGGTCTCGCTCGGTCCTTCATGCCGGTCTCCTCCTGTGGGGGATGGAACCCGGCATACGCTAGTGATGGTGTCATGTAACCGACAAGAGCCCGAACCCGCGAGAGCCCGAACCGGCAAGGGGCCCGGTCTCACGCGGTACGGACGCGGGCAGGGGCGTGATGACGCAGCGCCGCGTGCGGGTCCGTCTCCTCGGGGGTGGTGGCGGGGTCGGCGTGGACCAGGGCGGCGGTCAGTTTCGGCACGGCGTGCAGCAGGGCGTGCTCGGCCCCGACCGCGACGCGGTGCGCCTGACGCACCGTCAGATCGCCGTCCACCACGACCGCGACCTCGGCACGCAGCCGGTGCCCGATCCAGCGCAGCCGCAGCTCCCCCACCCCCCGTACGCCCGGGACCTCCAGCAGGGCCAGCTCGGCGGCGTCCACGAGCGCGGGGTCGACGGCGTCCATGACGCGGCGGAACACCTCGCGGGCGGCGTCGCGCAGGACGAACACGATCGCGGCGGTGATGAGCAGGCCGACGATCGGGTCGGCGAGCCGCCAGCCGATCGCGGCGCCCCCCGCGCCCAACAGGACGGCGAGCGAGGTGAAGCCGTCGGTACGGGCGTGCAGCCCGTCGGCGACCAGGGCCGCCGAGCCGATCTCCCGGCCGACACGGATGCGGTAGCGGGCGACCCACTCGTTGCCGATGAAGCCGACCACGGCCGCGGCGGCGACGGCCGGCAGATAGCTGATCCGCTGCGGGTCGAGCAGCCGGTCGACAGCGGTCCACGCGGCGAATACGGCCGAGGCGGCGATGGTCAGCACGATGACGATGCCGGCGACGTCCTCGGCCCGCCCGTACCCGTAGGTGAATCGGCGGGTGGCCGCGCGCCGCCCCAGGACGAACGCGACGGCGAGCGGTAGCGCGGTGAGCGCGTCGGCGGCGTTGTGGACGGTGTCGCCCAGCAGCGCCACCGAGCCGGACAGGATCACGACCACCACCTGCGCGAGCGCCGTCGTGCCGAGCACGGCCAGCGAGACCCACAGCGCGCGCATGCCCTTCGCCGACGATTCGAGGGCGGAGTCGATCTTGTCGGCCGATTCGTGGGAGTGGGGCGTGCGGAGGTGGCCGGCGGTGTGCCGCCAGCGGGCGAGCCGCCCGCCCCGGCCTTCGTGGTGCGCGTGGCCGTGATCGTGATCGTGAGGGGCGTGGGGGCGGTCGTCCGCGTGGCCGTGGGGGCGACCATGAGGGGCGTGGGAGTGTCCGTGCGGGTCGTTCATGGGATCACCTTCCGACGCGCGGGCAGGGGCCGGGCAGGGAACGGAGGGGCCGGGTGGACAGCGGCGTACCCCGTTCGCCATTATGTGCATATGAACGCACGCATGCAACTGTCACCTGCGCATGATGCGCACCCGCCCATCCCGGGCGAGGAGCAGTTCACCCTCGCCGCGGAGGTCTTCGCCGTCCTCGCCGACCGCACGCGGCTGGTCCTGCTGCACGCGCTGGCGGGCGGCGAGGCGGACGTGACCACGCTGACGGAGAAGTCCGGCGCGGCCCGCCCCGCCGTGAGCCAGCACCTCGCCAAGCTCCGGCTCGCCGGTCTGGTCGTCACGCGCAAGGAGGGCCGCCGGGTCGTCTACAGCCTCCGCGACGGCCATCTGCGGCGCGTGGTCGACGAGGCGCTGAGCCTGGCAGACCACCAGCTCGACGGCCGCCCCTCGCACGACTGAGGACACCTTCCGTACAACCGTTCGTTCGCCGCGCGTGTCTCCCCTTCCACACCCGGTTCGCCACTCGGTCGGTGCGCGGGTCCTCGGAGGGGCACATGACAGCTGCGTCACAGGCACACACACCACTGCGACTCACGGCGGGAGCGGTCGTCGCCGCGGCGGTCGGCTGGTCGCTGATGGCGGCACCCGGTGGCGCTGTCGCCGCCGAACAGGCCGAGCCCGGAGCCGAGTTGGTCTTCGAGCAGACGGCCACGCCCATCGAGGGCGTGGCGCCCGGGGAATCGGCCCAGGTGTCGTTCGCGGTCAAGAACAAGGGCGACGCGCCCGCCACGCGTGTGGTGCTCCACCTCGGTGGCTCGCAGGGACTGGCCTACGGCAAGAAGTACTCCAACTGCGTGTACGAGGAGACGCCCGCCCAGGACGAGGGCCCGGCGCAGATGAACGCGGTGTGCGACATCGAGCAGATCCTTCAGCCTGGCGTCGTCTACGAGCCCGCCGAGCCGATCGGTCTGAACATCCTGGACCGGGCGCTGTACGAACGGCTCAACGTCAACATCCTCGCGGGCATCGCCACGGTCCCCGACGGCACGCGGCACGGCGACGGCGCCGACCCGGTGCTGAAGCTCGTCGCGCGGGCCGCGCCCGAGGCGCCCGGCACCGTCCACGGCCCCGAACTCGGCGTCGACATCACCGCCGAGAACACGGCGGACTTCGCGCTGACCGGTTCGAAGGTGAAGGGCACGGCGGGCCGGACGGTGAATGCGAAGGTCACCTTCGCCAACAAGGGCCCGGCCTGGGCGAGGAACGACGTCTACGGGCCGATCGGTGTCTTCGACGTCGGGATCCCGAAGGGGACGAAGGTCACGAAGGTCCCGGAGTTCTGCGAGCCGGCCGAGGCGGCGGCGACCTACCGGTGCACCACGCCGTACAACTACGCCGACGAGGACAGCGAGCGCGCGTACGTCTTCGGGTTGCGGATCGACAAGGTCGTCGCGAACGCCACGGGCGAGGTGGCGTTCGTCAAGGGCGACCACCGGTGGGGGACGCTGCCGTTCGACAGGAACCGCACCAACAACACGGCCGAGATCGTCGTCAACGAGTCGGCCGGCGGGGCGGCTTCGGGCGGGACGAGCGGCGGAACGAACGGCGGGTCGAGCGCCGGCACGAGTGGTGGCACGACCGGCGGAACCAGTGGCGGTACGGATGGCGGTACGGGGTCCACGGGCGGCACCGGCACCGGCACCCAGCTCGACGAGCTGGCCGAGACCGGCGCCGGAGACGGCACGCTCCTCGTCGGCGGAGCCGCCCTTGCCCTGCTGGCGGCCGGAGGGGCAGCCGTCGCCGTCCGCCGTCGCACGTCCTGATCGCCTGAGATGAGGTGGTGAGGTGCCGGTCCCGCTCAGCGACCGGCACCTGTCCGCTCCACATCCGCCGGGATCACCGCCGCCGCCGGCCGGGACGGCGGGTACGGCCTCCGTCTGGCCGAACTGTTCGAATACGGTCCGGGGTCGGGGCCCGACGGTCGCACCGCCGGTCGTCGAGGGCCGACCGCCACCGCGGAAAGCCACACGGCGCGCCCCGGGGAGAGAGGCGGATCCCTGCGGCGCGCCATACGCTCATCCCCATGAGCATCGACCGGCGCGTGCTGCTTCGTGGCATGGGCTGGGCCGCCGCAGCGAGTGCGGGCCTCACCCTGGCCGCCGACGCCGCCGGGAGAGCCGGCGAGGACGGGCCCGCCCCTCGCTCGCGCCCGCAGGCACGCCCGGAGCGCCCGCTCCGCTGGGCCAGTGCCGCGCCCGCCGTCGAGCCCCGGACGTTCTGGCAGGAGAAGCCCCCGCCCCGGCGGAAGCCGGAGCGTACGGCGAACGACGTGAAGGCCGTCTTCATCCACCACACCAGCAGCCCCAACGACTACACGCGCCCCGAGGTCCCCGGTCTCATCCGCACCTTCGCCGTCGACCACGTCGACAACCGGCAGTGGGACGACATCGGCTACAACTTCCTCGTGGACCGGGGCGGCGTCATCTACGAGGGGCGCGCGGGCGGCATCAACAACCCGGTCGTCGGCGCGCACACCCTCGGCTTCAACGTCGCCACGGTCGGCATCGCCGCGATAGGCGACTTCAGCGACGGCTCACCGGTGCCCGAGCCCATGGTCGACGCGCTCACCCGGCTGATCGCGTGGAAGCTCGGCCTGTACGGGGTGGATCCGCGCGGTACGACGACGCTGGTGTCCACCAACGACGGCAGCCGCTACAAGAAGGGCACCCGGCAGATCTTCCGTACGGTGTCGGGGCACCGCGACGGCTATTCGACGCACTGTCCGGGCGGCGCGCTGTACGAACAGCTCCCCGGGATACGCGAACGGGCCGCACGGCTCCAGGGGCGTCCGGAGGACTAGGGCCTCGTTCTGGTCAGGTGAGCGCGCGGTGCATGATGTGCAGCCCGACGTAGCCGTGCACCGGATGGCGGAAGCCCTCGGGGAGCGTGCCGAGCACCGTGAAGCCGAGTGACTCGTACAGCTTCACCGCGTGCGTGTTGGTCTCCACGACGGCGTTGAACTGCATCGCGCGAAAGCCCGCCGTCCGCGCCCACTCCAGGCTGTACTCGCACAGCGCCCGGCCCACGCCCCGGCCCGCGTGCGCGGGGTCGACCATGTAGCTGGCGCTCGCGATGTGCGCGCCGTTGCCCAGGTGGTTGTTGTTCATCTTGGCGGTGCCGAGGACCGTGCCCGCGTCGTCGACGGCGACGACCGTACGGTTCGGCGGGGCCAGCAGCCACCAGTCGCGCGCGTCCTCCTCGCCGAGGTCGGTCGGATAGGTGAACGTGTCCCCGGCGGCGACGATCCGGTGGAAGAACGGCCAGACGGCGGCCCAGTCCTCGCGGGTGGCTTCCCTGATCAGCATGGGGTCAGCATGCCGGGGCGCCGGCCGGGACCGCCAACGCTTTCCGGACATGGCACCCGGTCGAAGGCGTCCGCACCCACGGTCCACACCCGCGTCCCACCGTGTGTCGCCGTGTGTCGCCGTGTGTCGCCGTGTGTCGCCGTGTCCCACCGTGTGTCGCCGATGGCGGCGGGTACACGCGAGGGCATGGTTGAGAAGACGACTGTCCTTGTCCTGGACTGTGCCGAACCCATGGAGCTGGCCGAGTTCTACGCCGGTCTGCTCGACGCCGAGATCCGCCCGTGGGCCGACCCCGACTACCTGGAGGTCGTCGGAAAGAGCGGCGTCCGGCTGGCCGTCCACCGCGATCACGGCTACGCGCCGCCGAGTTGGCCCCGGCCCGACGACTCCCAGCAGGCGCATCTGCGGATCCTCGTGAAGCGGGGCGAGATGGACGAGGCCGAGCGTGAGGCGGTGGGGCTCGGTGCCAGGCCGGTGGAGGCCAGGAACAACAGCGGCCCGCGCGACGTGCGGACGTACTCCGATCCGGCCGGTCACTCGTTCACGCTCGCCGTGTCGCCCGAGCCCGCGCGACGGCCCGACCCCGTGAGCGGCTCCGCCACCGGTGACACAGCCGCCGGTGACGTATAACGGGATCGTCCCGTCGGTCGCGGCGCGACGTCCGCGGCGTGCGTTGAAGGTGGTTGTCGGATGAGGCTCACGGTCCTCGGCGGCGGGGGCTTCCGGCTCCCCCTGGTGTACGGCGCGCTGCTCGGCGACCACGCCGAGGGCCGGGTCACCGATGTCGTCCTCCACGACGTGGACACCGCCCGGCTGACCGCCGTCGCCCGGGTACTCGCCGACCAGGCGGCGGGTGTGCCCGACGCGCCGCGGGTCACCGTCACCACCGACCTGGACGAGGCGATCCGGGGCGCCGACTTCGTGTTCTCGGCGATCCGGGTCGGCGGTCTCGAAGGCCGCGCGGCGGACGAGCGTGTGGCGCTTGCCGAGGGGGTGCTCGGTCAGGAGACCGTCGGGGCCGGCGGTATCGCGTACGGGCTGCGCACCGTGCCCGTCGCCGTCGACATCGCGCGCCGGGTCGCCCGGCTCGCCCCGGACGCCTGGGTCATCAACTTCACCAATCCCGCCGGGCTGGTCACCGAGGCGATGGCGCGCCATCTCGGCGACCGGGTCATCGGTATCTGCGACTCGCCCGTGGGGCTCGGCCGCCGCGTCGCGCGCGTCCTGGGCGGCGACCCCGGCACCGCTTTCATCGACTACGTCGGCCTCAACCATCTCGGCTGGCTGCGCGGCCTGCGCATCGACGGCCGCGACCAACTCCCCCGGCTGCTCGCCGATCCCGGACTGCTGGGCTCGATCGAGGAGGGCAGGCTGTTCGGCGCGGACTGGCTCCGGTCCCTCGGCTCGATCCCCAACGAGTATCTGCACTACTACTACTTCAACCGCGAGACCGTACGCGCCTACCGTGCGGCCGAGCGCACGCGTGGCGCCTTCCTGCGGGACCAACAGGCCGTTTTCTACGCGGAGATGGAGCGGCCCGACACCCCCGCGCTGGCGACCTGGGACCGTACCCGCGCCGAACGCGAGGCCACGTACATGGCGCACAACCGCGAGGCGGCCGGCGCGGGTGAACGGGCTGTCGAGGACCTGGAATCGGGCGGGTACGAGAAGGTCGCCCTCGCGCTGATGCGGGCCATCGCGCACGACAGCCGGGCGACGCTCATCCTCAACGTCCGCAACGGCACGACGCTTTCGGTGCTGGACTCCGACGCCGTCATCGAGGTCCCGTGCCTCGTGGACGCGAACGGCGCCCATCCGGTGGCGGTGGCGCCGCTGCCGTACCACGCCACCGGTCTGGTCTGCGCGGTGAAGGCGGTCGAGCGTGAGGTGCTGGCGGCGGCGGAGAGCGGTTCGCGTACGACGGCGGTCAAAGCGTTCGCGCTGCATCCGCTCGTCGACTCGGTGACCGTGGCGCGGCGGCTGGTGGACGGCTACGCGGACGTCCATCCCGGCCTCGCCCACCTGCGCTGACACGGCGAGGCCGGTGGCCGGCGGCGGTGGACCGGCGGCGGCGAGGAGCGCGCGATCACCCCGCCGCCGGGTCTCCCGACTTCTCGGGCGTGGTCGGAGGCCGCGAGATGCCGGCCACCTGACTTCGGTGCGGGGTGGCGACGGCCGTGTCCGGCGTACGCGGTGTGAAGCGGACCGGCAGCGACCTCAGGGCTCGGAGGAACGGGCCCGGCCGCCAGGTGAGTTGGTCGCGCGGCGTGAGGAGTTCCAGGTCGGGCAGCCACTGGGTGATCCGCTCGATGGCCTCGGTCGCGATGAGCAACGCGTGCTGTTTGACGGGGCACTTGTGCGCGCCCGCGCCCCAGGACAGATGCGAGGCGTCGTGCGGGTGGTGCGGCACGTCGGCGGCGTCCTGTTCGGAGAAGTAGCCGACCGCTCCGTACGAGACGATGACGGGCACCGCCTTGCGCACCCATACGCCGTGGAAGCTCAGCGACTCGCGGGCGTAGAGGATGCCGTAGTTGGCCAACGGGGTCTCGTGGCGCAGCACTTCGAGGACCGCGTCCATGACGGGCCGGGAGCCGCTGGTGAGGGTGGAGTAGTAGGAGGGGTTGCCGAGCATCCGCGACAGCGCGTTGGCGACGAGGTTCGCCGTGGGCTCGTGGCCGGCGGCCATCGTGAGGAAGACCTGCCAGACGACCTCCTCGTACGCGAGGTCCGCCGGGTGGTCGATCAGCCAACTCGTCAGGTCGTCACCGCGCTTGAGGGTCTTGGCGGTGACGAGTTCCGTGACGTACCGGCCGTACTCCGCCTCGCCGGCCGCGGCCTCGTCGCCGCCCTCCATGAGCCGGCCGATCGAGTTGTGGAGCCTGGCGCTCTCGCTGTCGGGAAGGCCGAAGAGGTTGTTGAAGATCAGCGTCATCAGCGGGCGGGCGAAGTCGTCCACGAGGTCCGCGCCGCCCGCCGGACCGAACCCGCCGACCAGCAGGTCCACCGCGCGGTGCACGCGCTCGCGCAGGTCGTGCGGCTCGACCAGGTCGAAGCCGTCGACGAGCGCGGTGCGGTAACGCCGGTGCGCGGCACCGTCGTTGAACAGCGGGTTGGGGCGCCACTTCAGCATGCTGAGGATCGGTGAGTCCGGGGCGGCGGTGGACTCCCACTCCCTGGAGTCGTGCAGCCAGGTGTCGGGGTCGTGCAGGATGTCGAGGGCGGCCCGGCGGTCGGTGACGATGTACGCGGGCTCGCCGGGGGCGAGTTCGCCCCAGCCGACGGGGCCCTGTGCCCTGAGGGCCTCGTAGCGGCCGTGCGGGTCGGCGGCGAAGCCCTCGTCCCAGAGCCGGACCGGCGCCGAGAGGGAGAAGGCCCTCGCGGGCGCGGGATAGGAAGTCACCAGGTCACCGGCTCTCCGTGGCGGGGCCGGTGCCGACGGCGTGGCCCATTATCAGGTACTGGACGAGCGCGAGCAGCGCGTCGATGGAGGAGTTGGTGTCGCGGGCGTCGCAGACGATCATGGGCGTGCCGGGCTCCAGGTCCAGCGAACCGCGCAACTGCTCCTCCGTGTAGGTGCGCGCGTCGGGAAAGGTGTTGAGCGCGACGGCGTACGGCAGCCCCGACTCCTCGACCAGACCGAGCACGTCGAAGGAGTCGTCGATCCGGCGCGTGTCGACGAGGACGAGAGCGCCGAGCGCCCCGTGGGCGATGTCGGCCCACAGCGAGCGGAAGCGCTCCTGCCCCGGGGTGCCGAAGAGATAGAGCACGACCCCGGCGTCCACGCTGATCCGCCCGAAGTCGATGGCGACGGTCGTGGTCGTCTTGTCGCGTACGCCCGCGAGGTCGTCCACGGAGACGGACGCCTCGGTGAGGTGTTCCTCGGTGTGCAGCGGGCGGATCTCGGACACCGAGTCGATCAGCGTGGTCTTGCCCACGCCGAACGGGCCCGCCACCAGGATCTTCGCCAACTCGCTGGTGGTGTCGGGCAGATGCAGCCCGTCCACGCCGGGTCCGACGGTGCTACTGCTTGAGGGCGCGGAGGCCATCGGCCACTCTCTTCAACAGGTCGGGTGCGGGCAGGGCTGCCAGGGGGACCGGCGCGCGCAGGCTCACCAGCCCCTGGTCCGCCAGCTCGGCGGCAAGTACGCGTACGGCGGAGACCGGCAGCTCCAGCAGGGCGGCGGCCTCCACGAGGGTGAGAGTCCCGCCGTCGAGCACGTCGAAGAGGGCGTGCCGGGCGGCGGGCAGTCCGTCGGGGGCGGGCCCGGCACCCCCGGTCAGCAGCGAAAGGCGCTCCAGTTCGGTGTGGCTCGGCCGAGCCACCCCGCCGGTGGACAGATAGGCGGGAACGAGTGGGCGACCGCTCCTGCGGCCGGTCATACCGGAGCGCCGCCCTCCGCCGCGCGAGGTGCGGCGGTCATCGTTTTCTCGCCGAGTCTGGCCACCTGTGAGTGCACCCGGTGGGCGAGCAGGTCGAGCCGTACCTCGGAGGTTCCGTACGCGGCCACACAAGTGCCGTGCGAGGTGGGCGCGACCAGGATGTAGCCGTGGTCGGACTCGATGACGATCTGGCGGATCTCCGCGTCGTCGTGGTCTGCGAAGGCGGCGGCGGCCGTACGGCACGCCCCTTGCACGGTGCTGGTGATCGCCGCCGTGCGTTCGGCGGTGGCCTGGGTGAGCGCGTCCGTGTAACCGGAGACGAGGCCGTCCCTGGTGAGGAGGACGGCTGCCCGCACATGCGGGATTTCCAGGATCGGATCGAGCACCCACGCCGTTTCGCCGGCGTCGCGGCTTCTCATCGCGGGTCGTTCCCTTCGGGGTCGGCGGTGGATCGTGCCGCTGCGGTGCCGGTCTGGAGCGCGCCGAGTGCCGCGGCGGAGTCTTCGGGGGTACGGGCGGGGGGCCCGGCC
>NZ_JARJHW010000054.1:0-40850 GCF_040560175.1 Streptomyces panacea | reverse complement strand
CGGGCGGCGGGACGCGTGGCGCGGCGGTGGGCACGGCCGACGGCGCGGGCCGGTGGCCTGCGGCCGGCTGCCCCGCCGCGGTGTGCCCGGACAGCGGCACCCCGGTCGAGTCCAGTCCCGGCAGCTCGCCCGGCACATGCACCGGCGCGGGCGTGGCCGTGCTGTCCGTCTCGGCGGCTGACGGCCAGTCGACGGCGCCCGAAGGAGCCGCCCCCGGCGCGCCGTTCATGATGATCGTGGGGTGGTCGTCCGGGGGCGGCGGCACGGCCGACAGGTCGTACCCGCACGCACCACAGAACAGGTCGCCCGACTCCAGCGGCTCCTCGCAACCGGGACACCTCGAAAGGGCTGTCGGCTCGTGCATCCGCGACATCAATCACACCCACGTCCGGGGGCGGAAGCGGTTGGCCCGCTCCACCAGGTCGATCCGCTCCTCGCCGCGTTGAGCGAGCCGGGCGAGCACCCGGTACGAGCGTTCCAGTCCCAAGCGCAGACCGCGCTCGTTCAGTTCACTGCCGAGCAGTGAGGTCTGTCCGGGCCGATTCCCAGGACCACCGGAGAGTACCCAGTCCAGAGCCGTGCCCAGAACCTCCGTCGACAACTGCTCGCGACGCATCGAGTCCAGACCGAACTGGCCGAGGCGCGAAACCTGGTCGGCCGCCGCTCTCAGATCGTCGATCAGCGGTGTGTCCGCGGTGGGTCCCGGCGGGGTGAGGGGCGACAGCTCGCGCAGGTCACGGCGGCGCAACCGCGACCGTACGGCCGCGATCCTGGCCGCCGTGTAGTGGATCGACGCCTCGGGGACCGACTCCAGTGTCCGTACGGCTCCGGTCCGGTCGCCCGCCGCGTTCTGCACCCGGGCGAGGCCGAAGGCGGCGCTGACATAGCTCGGGTCCGTCATCCATACGAGGCGGTAGTACTCGGCCGCGTTGTCGAGCTGGCCGAGCACCTCGGCGCAGACTCCGAGCGCCAGCTTCGGCGCGGCCTCGCCCGGGAAGGCGTCGTAGATCGCGTCGAAGGAGAGCGCGGCGATCTCGTTCTCTCCCGCCACGAGCGAGGTGACGCCCCGGTACCAGACGACCCGCCAGTCGTCGGCGTGGCGCGCTTCCAGCTCGCCCAACGCCTGCGAGGCCGTGGCCAGTTCACCCATCTCCAGCCGGGCGCGCAGCTCGCGCAGCCGCCGCTCGACGGAGTCGGCGGGCGCGGACGCGAGCGCGGAGATCAGCTCGGCGGGAGCGGACGCCATCAGACCGGCCAGGAAGCCGGCGTTGGGGTCGTTCGCGTCGACCCGTGGCACCGGCAGCGCCAGCGCGGTGGCACGCGAGTCGATACGCGCGAGCGCGGCGCCGGTCTCCAGGGCTTCGGCGGCCGGGACGGCGGGTACGCCGCCGCCGGGTACGCCGCCCAGGCCGCCACCGTTCGGTCCGGAGCCAGGTCCGGAGCCAGGTCGGGTCCTGGGCGCCGGGATGCCGCCCTGCGGGGCGCCGGGCGGGAGTGGGGAGGGTGCCCCGAAGGGCGGCGGAGGCGGCTGGATCGCCGGGTGGCCGGGCAGCGGCGCGGGCACACCCGTACCCGCGTGCTGCCCGCCGCCCGGTGGCAGCGCAGCGGCGCCGACCGTGCCGATCACGGCCCCGTTCGGCGGACGGTACGAGGCGCCGTTCGCGCTCTCGGCGGCCTTGTCGCGGCGGCCGAACAGCCCTGTCCGCACTGGCTCGGGGCGGAGCCCCAGCCGCGACACGTCCTGTCCGGCGTCGGCGAACAACCGCGTGTCCGTGACGCGCAGTTCCGTGCCGAACTGCGTCGACAGGGCCGGCCGCGGCCGGCCCGTCTGGAGCGCCACGACCTCGCGCAGCACGCCGGTCAGCTGCTCGGCCATCTCCTGCGCCGAGGCGAACCGCCGCGCCGGGTCGGGGTCCGTCGCGCGCACCAGCAGCCGGTAGAACGACTCGTACGTCCGGAACACGTCGATGTTGTCCGGGTCGGGCAGCGAGTCCACGAACACGTTCGTGTAGCCCTGGAAGTCGAACGTCAGCACCGCGAGAGTGCGCGCCACCGTGTACAGGTCCGAGGCCACCGAAGGGCCGACCTCGGCGACCTCCGGTGCCTGGTAGCCGACGGTGCCGTAGATCGCCGACTCGTCGTCGTCCATCCTGCGGACCGCGCCCATGTCGATGAGCTTGAGCTGGTCCTCGGACTGGATCGCGTTGTCGACCTTGAAGTCGCAGTAGAGCAGATTGCGGCTGTGCAGATGCCCGAGTGCCTCCAGCGCCTCGATGCCGTACGCGCACGCCTGCTCGACCGGCAGCGGGTCGCGCTTGCCGTCGGGGCCGCGCCGCTCGTTGGCGATCTCCTTGAGCGCCTTGCCGCCCACGTACTCCATGACGATGTAGCCGTCCATGGAGCCGGTCCGCTGGTCGAGATGTTCCACGAAGTTGTAGATGCGGACGATGTTGGAGTGCTCGATCTCGGCGAGGAAGCGCCGCTCGGAGATCGCCGCCTCCATGGCGTCCTGGTCACCGGTGTCGAGCAGGCCCTTGAGGACCACCCAGCGGTCGGAGACCGCGCGGTCGACGGCGAGATAGATCCAGCCCAGACCGCCGTGCGCCAGACAGCCCGCGACCTCGTACTGCCCGTGGACGATGTCGCCCTCGCGCAGCTTCGGCATGAACGAGTACGGGTGGCCGCACTTGGTGCAGAACCCCTCCGTGCGCCCGGGCCGCTCACCGCGCGAACGCCCCACCGGCGCCCCGCAGTCGGAACGCGAGCAGTACCGCTTGCGCTCCGGGACCTCGGCGCTCGTCATCACGGCCGACCGCGGATCGGGTCTCGGCACGTCCGGTACGGAGACGAGGCCCGCGCCCAGCCGGTTGCGCCCCGACGCGCCGGTGGCGACGCCGGAACTGCGCACCGAGACCGACCGGTTGGAGAGCCGGCCGGACAGCGAACGCGACAGCCGCCCCGAGACCGAACGCCGCGACGTCGACGAGCGCGAGGAGGCCCGCGACGACGCGCGGGACGAGCCGCTGCGCTCCGAACCGCTGCCCTTGCCGCTCGCCTTGCTCTCCCTGCCGCCGCCGGTGATCCCGGTGGGCGGGGACGACACCATGCCGGTCGGCGAGACGACCGGAGCCAGACCGCAGGTGTCGCAGTACAGCTCACCGCCGCCCATGTCCTCGTACGACCCCTCGCAACCGGGGCGCTGGCATCTCCTCGTCCCGCTCATCGGTCCCCCCGTTCGCTCAAGCCGTTCAATACGATCCGTGCCTGCCGTGCCTGCCGTGCTTTCCGTACGGGTGATCCGTTCCGTTCGCCCGGATCCCCGCCCCGTGCCCTGCCGGCGCTCACGTGTTCCCCCCGCGGTCGCTGGGCCCGGACGCCGACTGGGCCAGTGCTTCGGCCGCCGCCTGCTGGTAGCGCAGGACCGCCTGCTCGGCGACGCGCAGATCGCAGGGCGCGCTCCACAGCATCCGGCGGGCGGCGTCGTAGCGCTCGGTCAGCACCATGTCCTCGGCGAGCCCGTGCCGGGCCACCTTCGCCTTGTACGCGTCGAGCCTGCCGCGCAGCTCGGCCCGGACCGCGAGCGGCGCCGTGACGGCCGTCAACGACTCGCGCGCCCGGTGCAGTTCGTCCTCGGCCTCGCGCTCCAGGGACTCCAGCAGCGGGGAGAGGCGATGCCACTGGGCGTGCCTGCGGTATTCGGCGGCCGTGGACAGCCGCTCCTGGAGCGCCGTCGAGGGGCCGCTCACCGCGGGCACCTCGGAGGCGGCGATCTTCGCCAGCACCTCGCCGCGGGCCGACCGGGCCTCGGTGAGCGTACGGTCGGCGCGCGACAGCACGTCCCGCAGCCGCAGCAGCCGCGCCTCCGAGTCCTGACGGACCGTCAGGACGGCGTCGATCTCCCGGCGTACGTCCTCCAGGGCGCGCGCCGCCCGGTCGTAGCGCTCGGTGTCGGGCCTGCCGCCGCCGGGCGCCGAACTGCCGTGCACCGGCTGCCAGAAGGCCAGCGGATCGGAGATCACCTGGGCTCGCAGCGTCGTCAGCTCGTCGGTGATCGCCTCCAGGTCGTCACCCGCCGGATGCTCCCCGGGCCGCACCCCGGCGGAGTGCGCCAGCGAACGGGTGCGGTTCAGCTCGGCGGCGAGCAGATCTATCCGGGCGGGCAGCGCCGACCAGACCGAGTCCGACGCCACGACCATGTCCAGCGACCGCGCGTACAGCTCGTTCATCCGCGCGACCAGCTCGGCCAGCGTGAACTGCTCGGAGAGTTTGGCCGGCCCCGTCAGGGACGGCGTCGCCCGGGCCGAGCCCGCGACCGTGACACTGCGGCCCCGCAGCTTCTCGGTCAGGTCCACCAGATCCTGCTGGTTGAGCCACCGCAGCCGGGCGCGGGCCTCACGGGCGCCTCGCAGGGCGGCGGAGTAGGCGTCGAAGTAGCTCCACAGCAGGGTGATCGCCTGCTCGGTGGCGGCCCAGCGGTCCTTGGTGACCCCGCTGAGGCCTGCCCCTTCGAGCAGCCGGCGGCCGGCGTGGTCCTGGAGGGCGAACAGGGACGTCTCGATCGCCTCGTGCTCGGCGCCGAGGCGCGCGAGGGCACGGTCCGCCTCGTCCCGGTCCATGGCCGGACCGGCCGGCTTGCCCGTCGGGCCGGTGAAGGAGCCCGCGTCGCCCATCGATCACCTCTCCGCTCTGGCCTGACCGCTTCCGTCACCGGTGCGCGGTCCTCGGTCCTGGTCTTCGCATCCCTCTGTTCCCGCCACCCGGTGCTCAGTCCTTGTACTTTGCCTCCGGCGGCGCCTTTATGTCGGGCAGTCCGGCCTCCAGCCACTGTCGGTACGACTTCATCCAGAGGCTGTCGCCGCCGCCCGCGCGGTACTCCTCCAGTACGTGGTTGACCCGGCGCACCAGGTCGTTGTTGCCGAGCTTGGCGGCGATGCCGTAGTACTCCTCGGTGAACGGCTTACCCACCAGCTTGACCGCCGGGTCCTGGGCGGCCTGCCCGGCCGCGAGCGCGTTGTCCGTGACGATCGCGTCGACCTCGCCCAGCTGGAGCCGCACCAGGCAGTCCAGTTGGTTCGGCACCGTCAGTTTGTCCTCGTCCCGCGGTGTCCCGTCGTGTTCGTCCTCGAAGATGGCGCCGAACGAGTTCTTCGCCAGCTCGTCGTACGCCGTCGTGCTGTCCGCCGAGCAGACGCGCTTGCCGGACAGCGACTCGTCGTACCCCGTGATGTCCGAGTCCTTGGGGGCGAGCACCTGCTGGCCGGCCTGGAAGTAGGCGGTGGAGAAGGCGACCTGCTCGCTGCGCGCGCAGTTGATCGTCATGGTCCGTACGACCAGGTCGACCCCGCTGTCCGTGGTGGTGTTCAGGGCGTCGACCCGCTGGTTGGTGGGAATGGCGCGGAAGACGATGTCCTGGGGGGAGCCGAGGATGTTTTTGGCGACGGCTCGCGCGAGGTCGATGTCGAAGCCCTGGATGGTCTTGGTGGCGGGGTTGCGGTAGCCCCAGCGGTAGCTGCTCTGGTCGATGCCGACGATCAGGTGGCCGCGCGCCTTGATCTTGTCGATGCTCGGCCCCTCGTCGAGCTGGGGCGAGGGCCGCAGACTGCGCTCCGGCTCGACACAGTCCGCGGCCTCGGCGTCGGCGGGCGCGACCTCGGCGGCGACCTTCCGCGGCTCCCGGACGTCGTCGGCCCGGTCGTCACGGGACAGCGGCAGCAGGGTGAGTGTCGCGGTCAGCGCGACGACGGCGGCGACGGTGACTCCCGTACGGCGGCCGGGCGACCGGCCACCGGTCCCCGGCGGACCATAGGGATCGCGCGAGTCGTTCGTGTCCGTGGCGGCTTTCATTCCTCCCCCTGTCACCGGTACTCCGAAAGCCTGCGGTTGATACCCAGAATGGCGCAGACCGCGCCCAGCAGGCCCAGCACGAGGGCCCCGATCGCCAGGCCGAACAGCGCGCCGCGGCCGGCCTTCGCGGAGTCGGTGAACTCCCGCTGCTCGTGCGTGATCGCCTTCTCCAGCGAGTCGTCCACGAGGTTGAACGACTCGCCCGTCGAGGACTTCTCGCCGATGACCATCTCCACGGCGTCGTCGTACTCACCGGCCTTGTCGGTGTCGTTCGCCGACTTGTGGCGCTTCTGCCACTCGGTGGTCGACTCCAGGGCCTTGTCGACCGGCAGGCGCCCCGCGCCGTCGTCGGCGAGCTTCTCCGCCTTCGCCAGCGCCGCGCGGAGATTCCCCATGTTGGTCTGGTGGTCCACCTCGTACTGGTCCTTCTGCGGCTCGTCGTCCTTCTTCTCGGTGAGGACGGCGCCGCGCGCGACCAGGGTCAGATTCTCGCTCGCGCGGGCCTTCAGGGAGCTGATCCGGGCGTCGTTGAGGACCTTCAGCGACGCCTGCCCGTCCGCGTTCGCGTTGTTCAGCTCGACGCGCGCCACCGTGTGGCCCACCGCCAGCCACAGCAGCACCACGGTGGCAGCGGCCGTCGCCGCCAGCAGACCGTGGTTGAACACCCTGTTCGTCCGAAGGTAGTTGCGGCGCTGCGCCCAGGCGAGCACACCCAGGGCGGCGACACCGGCGACGAGGGCCAGGAACGGCCACACCCGCGCGTCCTGGTGGTCCTGGTCGAGCCGGGCCGTCTCCGACGCGTACAGCTTCTCGGCCGCCGGCAGGATCTCCTTCGTCATCATCGCGTTGGCGTAGCGCAGATAGGCGCCGCCCAGCGGCAGTCCCTGCCGGTTGTTGGCCCGCGCGCGCTCGATCAGGCCGGTGTAGCGCGGCAGTTTCTCGTTGATGGCGGCGATCTGCCGGCCCGAGTCGCTGGAGGTGTCCGTGCTCGTCGCGGCTTCGATCAGCAGCTTCGACGCCGTCGTGATGTCGTCCCGATACACCTTCCGCACCGTCTCCGGCTCCTGCGCGCCCGCCAGGAAGCCGCTCGACGCGGCCGTGTCGGCGGAGGCCAGCGAGCCGTAGATCTTCGCCGCGACCGCGCTCAGCGGCTGGCTGCGTTCGACGACGTCGTCGGCGGAGGAGTACCGGTCGGAGACCTCGAAAGCCGTCACCGCCGCGAACACCACGACCAGCAGGGCCAGAAGCGCCCCGATGATCTGGAGCCGCCCCGGCTCCGTCGTCGCCGCCGCGCGCACGCGCTCCCTGCCCTCGGCCCACGCGCCACGCGGCGCGGGTGGCGGCGCGGGCGGTGGAGCGGACGGCGCGGGCGCGCGCGTCGGCGCCGGAACAGGCGCTGTGCGCACATTCGGCGGGTATGTCACTTGACCTCCCCCTCGGTCACTGACGACGGCGTCTCGCCCCTCGGCGGACGGAGGGACGAGCCCCGGCCAGCAGTATGGCCGCAGGGACCGGCATCCACACAAGCCTTGACTGGATCTTGTGCGGACGAAGCCTGCCGATGGAGCACGATCCCCCCACCATGCTCCCCCATTGAATACGTCAGGGACCCGGGATCGGTTCCCACTCGAAAGGGTCCGATCACGGGTCCCGGAGCCGTACGCGCCCGGTGCGCGCCCGGCGTCGGCCGCGCACCGGGCGCGTCAGGCGTCAGGCGCCGTAGTGCGCCCGCAGTCTGGCGTGCGCCCCCGCTGCGGCGCCGGTGTGGTCCAGCCCCAGCAGCCCGGCGCCCAGCACCGGCGGAGCCGTCACCACCCCCACCACGGCCTTCGGCGCGCGGGCGGCCAGCAACTCCCGGATCCCGTCGTCCAGTTGCGGATGCCGGGCCGCCAGCACACTGCCGCCCAGCAGCACCGGCACCTCCTCGTCCAGCAGCCCCAGCCGCTCCAGCGCCACCCCGGCCAGCGCCACGACCTCGGCGGCGAGCCGGTCGACCAGCGACCTGGCCACCGCGTCGCCCGCCGCGCTGGTGGCGAAGAGGACCGGCGTCAGCTCGTGCCTGCGCGCGTACGGGAGATGACCCAGGTGCAGCGCCTCGATCAGCGCGTACACCGAGCCGAGGCCGAAGTGCCCCGGCACCGTACGCACCAGCTCCGTCGGCTCGCCCCGCCCGTCCTCGGCGCGCGCCGCGAACCACAGCGCCTCCTCGGACAGCCCGGAACCGCCGCCCCAGTCACCGGAGATCCGGCCGATGGCGGGGAAGCGAGCCGTACGGCCGTCGGGGAGCATGCCCACGCAGTTGATGCCCGCGCCGCACACGACGGCGACTCCGCGCGGTTCGGCGCCGCCGGGCAGCCCGGCACGCAGTATCGCGAAGGTGTCGTTGCGCACCTCGGTGGTACGGCCCCAGCCGCGCCGCTGCACCGCCGCCGCCAACTCCCGCTCCTCCACCGGGAGATCGGCGTTGGCCAGACAGGCCGAGACATGCCCGGCGATCCCCTCCGTACGGAGCCCGGCGTCGGCCGCCGCGTCGGCGACGATCGCGGCCAGCCGGTCGATCGCCGGCTCCACGCCGATGACCGGCGGCTGGAAGCCGCCGCCGCGGGCCGCGCCGAGCACGTACCCGTCGGCACCGATCACGGTCACATCGGTCTTGCTGTTCCCGGCGTCGACGGCCAGGACGCTTCCGCGCCCCGCCGCCGGCCCGGTCCGGCTCATGCCCACGCGAGGTGCTCCCGGTTGTGCGCGATCAGTCGGTCGGTGAGGCCCTCGGCGTACTCGTACTGACCGATCAACGGGTGTGACAGCAGCGCCTTGTAGACGCGGTCGCGCCCACCGTGCAGCGCGGCCTGGAGCGCCAGCTCCTCGTAGGCCGTGACGCTCGCGATCAGCCCCGCGTACAGCGGGTCGACCGCGGGCACGGCCAGCGGCGTCGCCCCCGAGGCGTCGACCCTGGCCTGGACCTCGATCACCGCGTCGTCGGCGAGGAACGGCAGCGTGCCGTTGTTGTACGTGTTGACGACCTGGATCGGGCTGCCGCCGCTGCCCGCGTCGCCGAGCAGCGAGGCGGCCAGATCGACCGCGGCCTCGCTGTAGAAGGCGCCGCCGCGCTTGGCCAGCAGCTCGGGCTTCTCGTCCAGGGTCGGGTCGCCGTACATGGCGAGCAACCGCGCCTCCATCTCGGCCACTTCCGCGGCCCGCGACGGCTTGGTGCCCAGCTCCCGGACGACCTCGTCGTGCGCGTAGAAGTAGCGCAGGTAGTAGGAGGGCACCACGCCGAGGGTGTCGAGCACCCGGCGCGGCAGCCGCAGGTCGGCCGCGATCGCGTCGCCGTGCTCGGCGATCAGCTTCGGCAGCACGTCCTCGCCGTCGGGGCCGCCGAGCCGTACGCTCCGCTCCCAGGTCAGGTGGTTCAGCCCGATGTGCTCCAGATGGACGGCCGACGGGGCGACGTCCAGCAGCTTCGCGAACTTGCGCTGGAAGCCGATCGCGACGTTGCACAGCCCGATCGCCTTGTGCCCGGCCTGGAGCAGGGCGCGCGTCACGATCCCCACCGGGTTGGTGAAGTCGATGATCCACGCGTCCGGGTTGGCGCGCCGTACGCGCTCGGCGATGTCCAGGACCAGCGGCACCGTACGCAGCGCCTTGGCGAGACCGCCCGCGCCCGTCGTCTCCTGGCCGACGCAGCCGCACTCCAGCGGCCACGTCTCGTCCTTCAGCCGCGCGGCCTGTCCGCCGACGCGCAGTTGGAGCAGGACGGCGTCGGCGCCGGCCACGCCCGCGTCCAGGTCGGACGTGGTGACGATCTTTCCGGGGTGCCCCTGCTTGGCGAAGATCCGCCGAGCGAGACCGCCCACCAGCTCAAGACGGTCGGCCGCCGGGTCGACGAGCACCAGCTCACTGATCGGGAGCGTGTCCCTCAACCGGGCGAAGCCGTCGATCAACTCAGGTGTATAGGTGGACCCGCCACCCACTACTGCGAGCTTCATTTGTTCTTCTAGCCCTTCACTCCGGTCAGTGTGACGCCCTCGACGAAGGCCTTCTGTGCGAAGAAGAAGACGAGGATCACGGGGGCCATGACCAGTACGGTCGCGGCCATGGTCAGATTCCAGTCGGTGTGGTGCGCGCCCTTGAAGGATTCCAGCCCGTAACTGAGCGTCCACGCGGCCGGGTTCTCCGAGGCGTAGATCTGCGGGCCGAAGTAGTCGTTCCACGCGTAGAAGAACTGGAACAGCGCCACGGCGGCGATGCCCGGCTTCGCCATCGGCAGGACGACCCTGAGCAGCGTACGGAACTCACCGCAGCCGTCGACGCGGGCCGCGTCCAGGTACTCGTTGGGGATGGTGAGCAGGAACTGCCTCAGCAGGAAGATGGAGAACGCGTCGCCGAACGCCATCGGGATGATCAGCGGCCAGAGCGTCCCCGACAGGTCGAACTGCTTCGCCCAGAAGAGATACATCGGGATGATGATCACCTGGGGCGGCAGCATCATCATCGAGATGACGAGCATCAGCGACAACTGCCGCCCGCGGAAGCGGAACTTGGCCAGCGCGTACGCCACCGGGATCGAGGAGGCCACCGACAGGAGGGTCCCCAGACCCGCGTACAGCAGGGTGTTCTTCCACCAGGTCAGAAAGCCCGGGGTGTCGAAGACCTTGGTGTAGTTGCCCCACTCCCAGCTGTTCGGGGTGAGGTCGCGGGTGAGCGCCTGCTGGTCGCTCATCACCGAGGTGAGGAAGAGGAAGACGAACGGCAGGACGAAGAACAGCGCCGCGGCGACACCGAGCGAGTGCACGGCGATCCAGTGCAGCACCGCCTTGCGGCGCGCGGTACGCGCCGCCGGGGTCCGCCCGTCCGACGTCTTCGGCGGCCGGCCGGGCGCGTCCAGGAGTTGCTGGGACATGGTCAGTCACCCGTTCCGATCAGTCCGCCGCGACGCCGCATCAGGAACGCGGTGAAGACCATGGCCAGGGCGAACAGGACGAGCGCGACGACGCAGGCGGCGCCGTAGTCGAAGCGCTGGAAACCGAGGTTGTAGACGAGCTGCGGCAGGGTCAGCGTCGACTTGTCCGGGTAGCCGGGTTCGAACTGCTGGCCCGAGCCGCCGATCACGCCGGAGGCGACCTTGCCCGCCACCAGTGGCTGCGTGTAGTACTGCATCGCCTGGATCACGCCCGTGACCACGGCGAACAGCACGATCGGTGAGATGTTCGGCAGCGTCACGAAGCGGAAGCGCTGCCAGGACGACGCGCCGTCCAGCTCGGCCGCCTCGTACTGCTCCTTCGGTACGTCGAGCAGCGCGGCCATGAAGATGACCATCAGGTCGCCGATGCCCCAGACGGCCAGCGCCGTGAGCGCCGGCTTGGACCAGGAGGCGTCGTTGAACCAGCCCGGCGTGGGCAGCCCGAGGTCGCCGAGGATCGTGTTGACCGGCCCCGTACCGGGGTTGAGGAGGAAGACGAAGGCCAGCGTGGCCGCGACCGGCGGCGCCAGGTACGGCAGGTAGAACAGGGTCCGGAAGACCCCGGTGCCCGTCTTGATCTTGGTGATCAGCATGCCGACGCCGAGACCGAACAGCACCCGGCAGGTGACCATCACCAGGACCAGCCACAGGGTGTTGCGCAGCGACGGCCAGAACATCGGGTAGTCGCTGAAGACGTACGACCAGTTCCCGAGCCCGTTCCAGACGGGGGAGTTGAAACCGTCGTACTTCATGAAGGAGAAGTACACGGTCGACACGAGCGGATACGCGAAGAAGACCGTGAACCCGATCAACCAGGGCGACATGAACGCCATCGTCCGAAGGGCGCTCCTGCGCCGCTTCGAACGCAGCGTGTTGCTGGACATCAGCGGGCTTCCCGGCCCGCTACTTGGCCTGCTCGATGTCGCGGTCGATCTGCTTCGCCGTCTTCTCCAGGCCCTCCTGGAGATCCTTCACGGAGCCCTTCTCGTACTGGAAGCCGAAGTCCTGGAGCGTCTGCTGGTACGTCGCGCCGTTGATCGCGCCGTCGGGGGTGTTGGACTTCGGGTGCTGGGCGATGTCGAGGAACGTCTTGAAGCGGGGGTCGAACTTCAGGTCGGGCGACTTGAGCGCGGCGAGCGTCGAGGGCACGTTGTTGATGCCGTTGGCGAACTCCACGACCGCCTTCGTGTCGGTGGTCATGTACTTCATCAGCTGCCACGCGGCGTTCTGCTTCTTGCTCTGCGGGGCTATGCCCATGATCGTGCCGGAGAGGAAGCCCTTGCCGTAGCTGTCGGCCTCGTCGTCGGCGACGGGCATCGGGGCCACGCCGATCTCGAAGTCGGCGCCCGCGTCCTCGGCCATGCCGAGCCGCCACTCGCCGTCCAGCTGCATCGCGACCTGACCGGTGTGGAAGGGGTGCTTGGCGCCCCACTCGTCACCGAAGGTGCTGCGGAACTTCTCCAGCTTCTGGAAGCCGCCGAGGTCCTCGACGAGCTTCTTCTGATACGTGAACATCTTGGCGAAGGCCGGGTCCTTGGCGATGTTGGACTTGCCGTCCTTGTCGAAGTACGTGTGGTCCCAGCTCGACATGTAGTGGTCGACGACCGTCTCGTAGCCGTGGTAGGTCGGCATCATGCCGACCTGCTCGTAGCTGTCGCCCTTGGGCTTGGTGAGCTTCTTGGCGACCTCTGCCAGCTCGGACATCGTCTTCGGCGGGGCCGTGATGCCCGCCTCCTTGAAGGCGTCCTTGTTGTAGTACAGCCCGTACGCGTCGCTGAGCAGCGGCAGCGCGCAGCGGTCGCCCTCGAACTGGGTGTACTGGAGCAGCACCTTCGGGAAGGTCTTCTCCAGGTCGATCTTGTCCTTCTTTATGAAGGGCTCAAGGTCGGCGAAGGCGCCGGACGAGCAGAACTTGCCCACGTTGGAGGTGGTGAAGGACGACACGACGTCCGGGCCCTTGGAACCGCCCGCGCGCAGCGCCTGGTTGAGCTTGTCGTCGTTGATGTTGCCGACGACGTCGACCTTGATGTTCGGGTGGGCCTCCTCGAACCGGTCGATGTTCTCCTTGATCGCCTTGACTTCGGAGGGTGCGCTCCAGCCGTGCCAGAAGGTGATCGTGGTCTTGGCGTTCGGGTCGTCCGAGGCCGAGTTGCCGGACTCCCCGGTACACGCGGCGGTGAGCACGGACAGCGCGGCGACCGCGACGGCGGAAGCGGTCAGACGGCGGTTTCTGGGCATGACGGAACTCCCGGTGTCGGTCGGGTCCTGAAAGGGATGTGGTGGGGTCGTGAGGGGGCTTGGGGGCGAGGGTCCGGGGGCCCGGGGGCCCGGGCCGGGTCAGCGGGAGGTGTCGAAGACCTCGTCGCGGGTGGTCGCCAGCGCGCTCTCCAGCGCGCCGCGCAGCACGGGATCCCGCTGTACCTCGCCGATGAGCAGCCGGGGTCTGGAGGCGGCCAGTTCGGCGAGTTCCGCCTGGACCAGGGCGCGCAGCGGTTCGCCGCCGGCGGCGGTCACCCCGCCCGCGAGGACGATGAGTTCGGGGTCGAGCACCGCGGTCACGGACGCGAGGCCGGTGGCGAGCCGCTGTGCGAACAGCCGCAGCAG
This sequence comes from Streptomyces panacea, assembly GCF_040560175.1. Taxonomy (NCBI): domain Bacteria; kingdom Bacillati; phylum Actinomycetota; class Actinomycetes; order Kitasatosporales; family Streptomycetaceae; genus Streptomyces; species Streptomyces panacea. The sequence continues at coordinate 27,439 of NZ_JARJHW010000054.1, read as the reverse complement.
CTCGGCCAGCCGCGGCTCCTCCTCGTGTCCGGCGGCGGCCTTCGTGAGGAGGTCGGCGGCGACGTCGGCGTACGGCTGCTCCGGCGTATCGATGCCGAGGCCGCGGGCGAGGCGGGGTACGCACTGCGCGCCCGCCAGCTCCTGGAAGCCGCCGCTGTTGGCCTTGACGACCTGGCGTACGAGGGGAGTGCCCGGCACCGGCAGGAAGCCGACCTCGCCGGCGCCCCCGGTGAAGCCGCGGTGCAGCCGGCCGCCGATGACGAGGGAGGCGCCGAGACCTTCCTGGTTCCACAGGAGGACGAAGTCGTCGTGGCCGCGGGCCGCGCCCAGGCGCTGTTCGGCGACGGCCGCGAGGTTCACGTCGTTCTCGTACTCGACGGGCATCGGCAGGGCGGCGGCCAGTTCGTCGAGCAGCGTGGGGGAGTGCCAGCCGGGCAGGTGCGAGGCGTACCGCAGGCGCCCGGTGGACGGGTCGAAGGCGCCCGGCGTACCGATCACGACGCGGTGCACGTCGCCGCGCGCCAGTCCGGCGGCCTTGACGGCGCCGTCCAGCGCGTCGGTCACCCGCGTCACGACGCTGTCGGCCGGCCGGCGCCCCGGCGTGGGCAGTTCGAAGCGGCCGACGGTGGCGCCGGTGATGTCCGCGACGGCGGCGAGGACGCGCTGCGGGTTCACGTCGAGCCCGGCGGCGTGGGCGGCGCCCGCGTTCACCGCGTACAGCTGGGCGTTGGGGCCCGGACGTCCCTCGGTGGTGCCGGTGGCGACGACGAGACCGGCAGCCTCCAGGCGGGCCAGCAACTGGGACGCCGTGGGCTTGGAGAGACCGGTCAGTTTGCCGATCCGGGTACGGGAGAGGGTGCCGTGCGCCAGCAGCAGGTCCAGCGCGGCACGGTCGTTCATCGCACGCAGCACGCGTGGTGTGCCCGGGGACGGCGTGGACGGATCGCTCACGACGTGTGCACCTGCCCTTCGGCGACTGCTCTCCCGTGTGTCGTGTTCGCGACACTGTTAGGAAAGTTTCCTATTTGATGGGAGGAAAGTAGGCCGGGCGTCAGGGAGCAGTCAATACCTGTAAAACGCCCAGCACCCCGCAGCAACCAAAGCGTTACCTGCGGGGGCGCGTGTGCGACGGGCTTTCGAAAGGCAGCCGGACGGCTTGATACGGGCCCCTCGGGCACGTACGCGAAGCCCGGCCCGGGGCGCCGCGGTGGCATCGGCCGCCGGCGCGGTGCTTCCGGGCCCCGCCCCCGCGGGCGGACCCCCGACGCGGGGTTCCCGGTCCTACTTGGACAGATTGGGGTTGACGGCCTGCTGTGGCGGTATCGGGGACGCCGCGAGGGACTGCGGCGACGTGGGGCTCGCCAGGGCCGACGGCGCGGCCACACCGGCCGTCGGGTCGGGTCCGGCCGCCTCCGTGCCCGCCAGGGGCAGCCCGCCGACGATCTGGATGCCGGCCGCGTCGAACGCCTGCTTGATACGCCAGCGCAGCTCGCGCTCCACCCCCAGCGCCTTGCCCGGCATCGTCTTGGCGGTGACCCGTATCGTCATCGAGTCCAGCAGGACGGAGTCCAGGCCCAGGATCTCGACCGGGCCCCACAGGCGCTCGGCCCAGGGGTCCTCCTTCGCCATCTTCTCCGCGACCGCGGTGATGACGTCGCGGACGTTGTCCAGATCCTCGGTCGGCCGGACCGTCACATCGACACCGGCCGTGGCCCAGCCCTGGCTGAGGTTGCCGATCCGCTTCACCTCGCCGTTGCGGACGTACCAGATCTCGCCGTCGTCGCCGCGCAGCTTGGTCACCCGCAGCCCGACCTCGATGACCTCGCCGGACGCGACGCCCGCGTCGATGGTGTCGCCCACGCCGTACTGGTCCTCCAGGATCATGAAGACCCCGGAGAGGAAGTCGGTGACGAGATTGCGCGCGCCGAAGCCCAGGGCCACACCGGCGACACCCGCCGACGCCAGCAGCGGGGCCAGATTGATGTTCAGCGCTCCGAGCGCCATCAGCGCGGCCGTGCCCAGGATCGTGAACGAGGTCACCGACCGGAGCACGGATCCGATGGCCTCGGAGCGCTGCCGGCGCCGTTCGGCGTTGACCAGCAGGCCGCCGAGCGCCGTGCCCTCGACCGCCGTGGCGCTGCGGTTCATCCGCGCTATCAGCTTGGTGATGGTGCGCCGCAGGACATGGCGCAGGACGAGCGCGATGACCATGATCAGCAGGATGCGCAGGCCGACGCTCAGCCAGGTGGACCAGTTCTGCTCCACCCAGCCCGCGGCGTCGTTGGCCCGTTCCGCGGCCTCGTCGAATGTCGCGGGCCCGGACGACGGGTCCGGGGCCGGCGGGGCGGACAGGGACACGGCGGGAACCTCCTGGAAACACGGGCGGGACCAACCACACTAACGGGGCATCGCGTGTACTCCGCTGCCGTGCGGGAGGGAGAGACACTCCTCACCCCCCGGCACGGGACGAAGTCCCAGGAAGGCGCGGGGGCGGGGACATACCAGGTCAAGGGGTCACGGCGTGTGTGTGGGCGAAAACACTCCGAGCCCGTTACCAAGACGTGGTGGCGTTTCGACCAGGCATGAGGAGAGACTGAGACAGATCGTCCCGGCGCGAGCCACGCGCCGCCGGCGTACTTGGAGGCACCGTGCCACATGTCCTGGTCCTCAACGCGTCGTACGAGCCGCTCGGCGTCGTACCGCTCCGTCGCGCGCTCGTCCTCGTTCTGGAGAACAAGGCCATCTGCCTTGAGGAATCCGGCGCCTTCCTGCACAGCGAGACCCGGGTGCTGCCCGCGCCCAGCGTCGTACGGCTGAAACGGTTCGTACGGGTCCCCTACCGCGGGCCCGTCCCGCTGACCCGGCGCGCGCTCTTCGCCAGGGACGGCGGGCGCTGTATGTACTGCGGCAGCGTCGCCACCAGCGTCGACCACGTCATCCCGCGCAGCCGGGGCGGGAAGCACGTGTGGGACAACGTGGTGGCCGCGTGCCGTCGCTGCAACCACGTGAAGGCGGACCGGCATCTGCGGGAGCTGGGGTGGAGACTGCTCCACCAGCCCGCGCCGCCGTCCGGGCTCGCCTGGCGGATCATCGGGACCGGACACCGGGATCCGCGCTGGATGCCGTATCTGCAACCCTTCGGCGCCGAGGACGCGGTGGCCCGGATCGACGGCATCTCTGCCTAGGATCCGGGCCTTCGTCGTCCCGGGGAGGGGTCGTCGCGGGGCGCGGTGCGGTGACCGGCCTGTCCGCGGTCGCCGGCGGGCTCAGTCCGCCGGAGCCGACTCCGTCACCGCGTAAGCCTCCACCGACCACAGCGAGTAACCGAACTCCGTCCCGCGCCGCTCGCCCTGGATCCGGATGAAGCGGGTGTCCTTCGCGTCCATCCGGACCGACTCCGCTCCGCCCTTGCCGTCCGCCACCCGCGCCGCGTCCCGCCACACGCGCCCGTCGGCCGACACCTGGATCCGGTAGGCGCTCGCGTAGGCGTCCTGCCAGTTCAGGACCACCCGGCCCACCCGGGCCGGCTCCGCCAGCTCCATCTGCCACCACGCGCCGTCCTCGACCGGTGACGACCAGCGCGTCGCCGGGTCGCCGTCGGCTGCCGCCGCGGCCGGGAAATCGGGCGTCTCGTCGCCCGACGAGGAGGCCGTGGCCGTCGGTGTCCTCAGGAGGTCGGGTCCGCCCGTACGCAGGGAGGCCCGCACGGTCAGGACGCGCTCCTCACCGCCGAACGACAGCGGGATCCGGTAGCTCCCCGCGGGGGTGCCCTCGGGAACGGTGATCCGGACCGGGACCGTCGTACGGACACCGCGCGGCACCGTCACCCGCTTCGGCAGCGTCACCCGCACGCCGTCCGGTGCCCTCGCCGTCATGGCGCCGCTGATCGAGCCGGGGCGCTGCGCCTCCAGCTCCGCCTCGACCGTCTCCGTCCTCCCGCCGATCTCGACGTCCGTCACGCTCCGGGCGAGATCGAACCGCACACGCGGCTCGTCGGTGAACCACGGCACGACGCGCCGCACCGACGGCGCCGTCGTGCCCGGCAATCCGGGCCAGGTGATCCGTACGGCGTCGGCGCGCAGCCCCTTCGCGTCCGTCTGCGTCCAGCCGGACTGCGACACGGGGCCGAGCCGCCGCCAGCCCTCGCCCGGGACATGCGCCTCCACCGAGGCGCCGTCGCCGGTGCCCGGCTCCGTCATGGTCGTGATCACGCCCACGGGGCGGGTGCGGCCGACGCCGACGGTGTACGCGTCGGTGCTCCGCCCGGCGCGGGCCTCCGGTCCGGCCGAGCGGTCGGCGCCCGTCCAGGCCGCCGACTCCTTGGCCGCGCGGTCGAGGAACGGGTCGAGCACGTCCTTGCCGACGGTGACCGTGCTTTTCCCGGCCGCCTCCCGCAGCGGTTCGAGGGCGAGCGACGCCTGCCAGGCGGCGTCGCCGTCACCGCGCGACTGCGCCTGGAGCATGTCGACCGACAGCTCACCGGCCCGCCCGTACCGCGCCAACTGCTCGCTCCACGGCCGCACTTCGTCGTCCAGCCGGCCCTCGGCCGTGCCGGACAGGCGCTCCGGCGTCTCCCGCATCACGGAGAAGGCCGCCCGCAGGCGCTTCGCCGCCGTGTCCCTGGCCGCCGGGTCCTTCGCGGCCTCCGCGTCCGTACGGCTGCGCCAGAACTCCTTCAACAGAGGGCGCAGATACGCCGACTCCGTCGGGTCCAGGATCGACGAGGAGTCGTTCCCGGCCAGCGCGCCGATCGCCTCGCGCGCCTTGGGATCGCCGTCCGCGAGATCGTCCATCGCCGCCTGCCAGGACTCCTGCGGCCGGTAGCCGCGCGGGTTCCAGGCGTAGTCGGCGGCCGTGAACAGCGGGATACGGGACGCGGACGGCTGCTCCATCGCGTTGGCGAGCAGCGCGGCCGAGCCGGCGGCGACGGCGGGCTCGCGGCCCGTGTAGGGGCCGAGGAAGATGCGCCCCCGCTCGTAGTCGTTGACGGGGTAGTTGTCCATCGTCACCAGCGGGTGCTTGAACGCCTCGCGCGCACCGGCCAGTTCACTTCCGGTGATGGTGCGCGGCACGACCCCGACGCCCGTCCACGCGACCTGGATCCGGCCGTCGAGGTCGCCGGCGAGCGCCGTGCGGTACTCGGTGGCGCCGTCCTGGAAGTACTCCGTCGGCATCACGGTCAGCGGCTCGCCGCCCGGGTGCCGCCGCGCGAGGTGCTCGGCCATCGCGTTCGCGACGCGCGCCTGCGCCTTCGCGGCGGCGCCGGGACCGGAACCGAAGGTCTCCCGGTCCTCGTCGCAGTGCCACTCGCTGTAACTCACGTCCTGGAACTGGAGCTGGAAGGCGCGCACACCCAGCGCCCACATCGCGTCGACCTTGCGGTTGAGCGCCTTGACGTCGTCCTTGGACGTCAGGCACATGGCCTGCGCCGGGGCCACGGCCCACGCGAGCGTCACATGGTTGCGTCCCGCGCGCTCGGCCAGGTCGCGGAACTCGGCCCGCTGCCCGGCCGGGTAGGGCTCGCGCCAGCGCGCTTGGCGGAAGGCGTCGTCCCCCGGTGCGTAGAGGTAGCGGTTCTGCTTGGTCCGCCCCATGAAGTCCAGCTGCGCCAGCCGGTCCTGATGGCTCCAGGGATCCCCGTAGAACCCCTCGGTCATTCCCCGTACGGCCGTTCCCGGCCAGTCGCGCACGAGGACGCCGGGGACCGTCGCCCGGCCCGGTGCGCCGCCGATCAGCTGGCGCAGGGTCTGCGCGGCGTGGAAGAGGCCGTCGTCGCCGACCCCGTCGAGCGCGACCGTGGCGCGGCCCGCGACGGTACCCACGGCGATCCGGTAGCCGCCCGGGGGGAGATCGGTCCGCTCGGGTGCCCGCAGGGCCCTGAGGGCGCTCTGGGCGCCGCTGCCGCCCGCGAGGACGACCGCGCCGCCGCTCGGCGGTGGCGTGGCCGGAAGGCGGCCCGAGACGGGCGGGGCGGCGGTGCGCACCGTACGGACCCCGGCCTCGCGCAGCGCTTCCTTCAGGGCTTCGACGGCGTACGGATCCGTGTCGTCCGCCGCGACGACGGTGACCTCGTCACCGAGGGTGACGGCTCTGCCCGCCGCCTTGAGCGACTGGGGACGGGGCCAGACGGCGGGCAGCGCCGCCTCGCCCTCCCCGTCGGGTGTGCTGGCGGCGGGGGAGCCCGGATCGACAGGTGCCGCCGTCGCGCCGGGTGCCGTGCCGAGAAGTCCGCCGATCACGGCGACCGCGACAGCTGTCGCAGTCCGTTGTCTGCGCCCGAGTTGCACGCCCCTGCTCCCCTCGTGACTCCCTGGATTCCCGTCGTTCCGGCCGATCGGCGTCGAGCCCACCACCCCGGGGTGAAGGTGTCAATGCGCGTGGCCGCTATGCCCTTTATCACCCGCTGTGATAGGCAGGGGGATCAACTCCCGCTCGGGGAACGCAGCGTGACCGGGGCACGTTTACCGGACCAGTACGTCTGCGGCCGTGCCGACTGGGTAGGGCTGCTGTGTCCCGTTGTCCGACCCGTCCTTGGAGGCGCCGCCATGGCCGCATCCGCACAGCTGCTTCTCTCCGCCCTTTCCAAACAGGCGGTTCCTGGTGACCCGATCGGCGAAGAACCTCTCGCCGTCACGCTGCCCGGACCGCTGACCAGCGACATCCCGGGCCCGCTCACCAGCGAACCGCCCCTCGCCGATGCCGCACCCCTCACCAGCGAGCCCCCGCTCGCCGATGCCGCACCCCTCACCAGCGAGCCGACCGCGCCCGGTACGGCCGGTGGCACGGAGTTCTCAGGAGTCTGAATGGGCCTGGCCACGCTCGCGGCGCTGCACGGTGTCGCCACCGTCCACTCACCCGGCCCCGACGTCGCCGTCCCGGTCCCCGACGAGACGGTCGTCGCGGTGCTCGCCGCGCTGGGCGTCGACGCGTCCTCGGACGAGGCCGTCCGGTCCGCGCTGACCCGCGCCGAGTCCGCCGCCGCGAGCCGCCTGCTGCCGCCCACCGTCGTCGTGTGGACCACTCCGGAGGACTCGACGGGGCTCGCCTCCGGCGTCCCCGCGCAGGTCCTGCCGCCCGCGCTCCCGCCCGCGCTGGCCGATCTGCCGCCGGGCACCGTCCTGCGGGTGGAGACCGAGCAGGGCGACACGGTCGAGTGGCCGTCGCTCGACGCACCGCTGACCGACGGACCCGCCCCGGGCACCGTGCCCGCCGCCCCCGAGGGCCGCTCCTGGCCCGATCTGCCGCTCGGGGTGCACCGGCTCGCCGCCGTCGCCGCCGACGGCCGTACGGCGGGCTCCGTGCTCGTCGTCGCCCCGCGCGAGGTGCCGCAGCCGCCGCGTACGCACGGCTTCCTCGTCCAGCTCTACTCCCTGCTGTCCACCCGCTCCTGGGGCATGGGCGACCTCGGTGACCTCGCCGAACTCGCCACCTGGTCCGGCCGTGAACTGGGCGCCGGATTCGTCCAGATCAACCCGTTGCACGCCGCCGTCCCCGGCGACCCGACCGACCCCTCGCCGTACCGCCCCTCCTCGCGCCGCTTCCCCGACCCCGTCCATCTGCGGGTCGAGGCCGTCCCGGAGTACGCGTACGTCACCGGCCGGGGGACCGCCCTGCTCGACGGGCTGCTGGAGCGGGCCGCCGGTCTGCGCGCCGCGGTCCTCGACAAGGGCGCGCTGATCGACCGCGACGCCGTGTGGCAGCTCAAGCGCGAGGCGCTGGAGATCGTGCGCGACGTCCCGCTCGGCCCCGGCCGCCGCGCCGCCTACCACCACTTCCTGGCCGAGCAGGGCCAGGCCCTTGAGGATCACGCGACCTGGTGCGCCCTCGCCGAGGCGCACGGCTCGAACTGGCACGACTGGCCGACGGGGCTGCGCGACCCGCGCTCCGCCGAGACCGGCCGGGCACGGCACGAACTGATCGACCGCGTCGACTTCCACAGCTGGCTGGCCTGGCTCACCGACGAACAGCTCGCGGCGGCGGGCCGCGCCGCCAGGGACGCGGGCATGGCCGTCGGCATCGTCCACGACCTCGCGGTCGGTGTGCACCCCGACGGCGCCGACGCCTGGGCGCAGCGGAACGCGTTCGCCGAGGGCATGTCCGTGGGCGCCCCGCCGGACGCCTTCAACGCCCACGGCCAGGACTGGGGGCTGCCGCCCTGGCGCCCCGACGTCCTCGCCGCCTCCGGCTTCGCTCCGTACCGAGGACTGCTCCGCGGTCTGCTCACCCACGCGGGCGCCCTGCGGATCGACCATGTGATGGGCCTGTTCCGGCTCTGGTGGGTCCCGGCGGGCGCGGACCCCACCCGGGGCACGTATGTGCGCTACGACGCCGAGGCGATGCTCGCCGTCCTCGTCCTGGAGGCGCACCGCGCGGGCGCCGTCGTCATAGGGGAGGACCTCGGCACGGTCGAGCCCGGCGTGCGGGAGGCATTGCACCGCCGCGGGGTGCTCGGCACCTCCGTGCTCTGGTTCGAGCGCGACTGGGAGGGCACGGGCCGCCCGTTGGCCCCCGAGAGCTGGCGCGAGGACTGCGTCGCCACCGCCACCACCCACGACCTGCCGTCCACCGCCGCGCGCCTCACCGGCGAGCACGTGGAGCTGCGGCACCGGCTGGGGCTGCTCGGCCGCCCGCTGGAGGAGGAGCAGCGCGAGGAGTCCGCCGAGGTCGCCGACTGGCTCGGCACCCTCATCCGGCTCGGTCTGCTGCCGGCCGACGGGGGCGACGAGGAGGAACAGATCCGCGCGGTCCACCGCTTCCTGCTGCGCACACCGGCCCGCATGATCGGTGTCTGGCTGCCCGACGCGGTGGGTGACCGCAGGCCGCAGAATCTGCCGGGCACCTGGGACCAGTATCCGAACTGGCGGCTGCCGGTCGCCGACGCGGAGGGCCGGCCGATGACGCTGGAGGAGCTGGCCGCCTCGCCCCGACTGCACGGCCTGATGGGCGTATTGCGGCCCTCTGTAATCAATTGACACCTTGTACGGGACCCCCGGGCGCGCGCACGCCCCACGCGTTCGCTACGTTGGCACCGTGGACAAGAAGAACGCCCTGCGCGCCGGCGCTGTCATGGCCGGAACGACGCTGATGATGCTGCTTATGTCGTCTCCCGTGCTCGCCGTCACTCGCGACGACGGCGACGACCCGGGACCGGGTCTGACCGTCGGGGAGACCCTCGGTCTGTACGTGGCGGCGCCGCTGGTGCTGTTCGCGGTGATCGCCGGTCTGGTGATGGTCCTCGACAAGTCCAAGCAGCAGCACCGGGTCTGACGGCCCCTCTCCCTTCGGAGGCGCCGCGTGGCACAGGTGCGCCGTGCGGCGCCTTTCTGTCCGCCTCGAACGTTCGGCGTGGCGGGGTGACGGTCATGACCGAGTGCGACATCAAGAAGCTGCGGATCCTCCGTGTAACCGCGCGGCGTAACGCCCCGGCGGCGACCGCGCCATCGACCACGGCAGCGGGTTGAGCGCGGGGCGCACATCGACGACCCCTGGCGGGCCCCGTCGAACGACCCTCCCCGCCGCGCGGCCACGGTGGGCCACGCCGACCAGGACGTCTCCGCCCTGGTGGGAGGCCCCTCGGGAGCCCGCCACGGGCCGCCTGAACACACCTGCACGCGAAAGGGGGGGGCGGCCCCGAAGAGCCGCCCCCCCCGACCACGTCACCCAGGAGCGCCGTTACTCCGCCGCCGCGTCCGCCGCGCGGGCCCGCAGCGCGCGGTCGACGCCCGCCCGGGACTCCGACATCAGACGCCGCAGCGCCGCGTTCGGGGAGGCCGAGGCCAGCCACGCGTCCGTCGCGTCCAGGGTCGGCTGCCCGACCTGGAGTGCGGGGTACAGGCCCAGCGCGATCTGCTGCGCCATCTCGTGGCTGCGCGAGTCCCACACGCCCTTGACCGCGGCGAAGTACTTGTCCATGTACGGCGCCAGCAGTTCCAGCTGGTCCGTCTGGACGAACCCGCCGATGACCGCTTCCTGGAGCGCGTTCGGGAGCTTGTCGGACTCCACGACCGACGCCCACGCCTCGGCCTTCGCCTCCTCGGTCGGCCGCGCCGAGCGGGCCGCCGCCGCGTGCCGCTCACCCGCCGCCGTACGGTCGCGCTCGTACTCCGCGGCGATCTCCTCCTCGTCGTGCAGGCCGACCGCCGCCAGCCGCTGCACGAACGCCCAGCGCAGCTCGGTGTCCACGGCCAGCCCCTCGACCGACTCCGTACCGTCCAACAGCCCCTGGAGCAGGTCCAGTTGCTGCGGCGTACGGGCGGTCGCCGCGAAGGCGCGGGCCCAGGCCAGCTGATGGTCGCTGCCCGGCTCCGCCGTGCGCAGGTGCGCCAGCGTCGCCTCCGTCCACCGCGCGAGCCCCGCCTCCCGCCACTCCGGCGCCGCGTACAGGTCCAGTGCGAGCTTCACCTGGCGGTGCAGCGACTGCACGACGCCGATGTCCGTCTCCTTGGCGATGCCCGACAGGACCAGCGCCAGGTAGTCGCGCGTGGCGAGTTCGCCGTCGCGCGTCATGTCCCACGCAGAGGCCCAGCTCAGCGCGCGCGGCAGCGACTCGGCGAAGTCTCCGAGGTGCGCGGTGACGACCCGCAGCGACTCCTCGTCGAGGCGGACCTTGGCGTACGAAAGGTCGTCGTCGTTGAGCAGGATGACCGCGGGCCGCGGGGTGTTCGCCGGGAACTCCACGCGCGTCAGCTCGCCGTCGACGTCCAGCTCGATCCGGCTGGTGCGGACCAGCTTGCCGTCCCCGTCCAGGTCGTAGCAGCCGATCGCGATGCGGTGCGGGCGCAGCACCGGCGTGCCCTTCGCGCCCGGGGGCAGCGCGGGCGCCTCCTGCCGTACGGCGAGGGAGACCACGTGCCCCGCCTCGTCCAGCTCGATCTCCGGGCGCAGGACGTTGATGCCGGCCGTCTCCAGCCACGCCTTCGACCAGGTCTTCAGATCACGCCCGGAGGTCTCCTCCAGCGCGCCCAGCAGATCGGGGAGGCGCGTGTTGCCGAACGCGTGCGCCTTGAAGTACGCCTGCACGCCCCGGAAGAACTCGTCCTGACCGACATACGCGACGAGCTGCTTGAGGACCGAGGCGCCCTTCGCGTACGTGATCCCGTCGAAGTTGACGAGCACGTCGTCCAGGTCGGTGATCTCCGCCATGATCGGGTGCGTCGACGGGAGCTGGTCCTGCCGGTACGCCCAGGTCTTCATGGAGTTGGCGAAGGTCGTCCACGACTGCGGCCACCGCGAGCCGGGCGCGTGCGCGAGGCACGCGATCGAGGTGTACGTCGCGAACGACTCGTTCAGCCACAGGTCGTTCCACCACTCCATGGTGACCAGGTCGCCGAACCACATGTGCGCCAGCTCGTGCAGAATCGTCTCGGCGCGCGTCTCGTACGCCGCGTCCGTCACCTTCGAGCGGAAGACGTACTGGTCGCGGATGGTGACGGCGCCCGCGTTCTCCATCGCGCCCGCGTTGAACTCGGGCACGAACAGCTGGTCGTACTTGGCGAACGGGTACGCGTAGTCGAACTTCTCCTCGAACCAGTCGAAGCCGAGTCGCGTGACGTCGAAGATCGCGTCCGCGTCCAGGTACTCGGCGAGCGAGGGCCGGCAGTAGACGCCGAGCGGTACCGACCGGCCGTCCTTCTCGTACGTGCTGTGCACCGAGTGGTACGGGCCGACGATCAGCGCGGTGATGTACGTCGAGATCCGCGGCGTCGGCTCGAAGCGCCACACGTCTCCCTCGGGCTCCGGCGTGGGGGAGTTCGAGACGACGGTCCAGCCCCCGGGGGCCGTCACGGTGAACCGGAACGTCGCCTTGAGGTCCGGCTGCTCGAACGAGGCGAACACGCGCCGCGCGTCCGGAACCTCGAACTGCGTGTACAGATAAGCCTGCTGGTCGACCGGGTCGACGAACCGGTGCAGCCCCTCGCCGGTGTTGGTGTACTCGCAGTCCGCGGTCACCGTCAGCTCGTTCGCGCCCTGCCGCAGATGGTGCAGCGCGATGCGCGAGTCCCGGAAGACCGCGGCCACGTCCAGGGGCTTGCCGTTCAGTACCACCTGGTGCACGGCCGGCGCCACCAGGTCGATGAACGTCTCCGCCCCGGCTTCCGTGCTCTCGAAGCGCACGGTCGTGACGGACCGGTAGGTCCCGCCCTCCTGAGCGCCCCTGAGATCGAGGTCGATCTCGTACGAGTCAACGGTGAGGAGGCGCGCCCGCTGCTGCGCCTCTTCACGGGTCAGATTTGTGCCAGGCACCCGGTCATCTCCTCGGATCGGTACGTTTTGGGCCCATCCTTCCATGCGGACCCGGTCCGCCGCCCGCGAGTATTCACGCCGCCCGGGGCCGTTCCCGGAGCATTCCCGAAGCCATTCCCGGAGCCGTACCGCGACGTCCGAAAACCGCCGGTCAGCGCGGTCCGGGGGCGTGATGCTCGGGTACATGACGCGATACACCGCACGGGCCGTCGAGCCCGCCGTCCTCAAGGAACTCCGCGACACCGACGACGCGGGCGCCACCCGCGCCCCGTACACCGACACCGAGGGCGGCGCCACGCTGCGCTGCTGTCTGCGGGCCGGCCGCCCGGGCGAGCGGATCATGCTCGTGACATACGCGCCGCTGCGCCGCTGGGCCGCCGAGACGTGGGCGAAACCCGGTGCGTACGACGAGCAGGGCCCCGTCTTCATCCACGCCGAGGAGTGCGAGGGGCCGGCCCCGGACGCGACCGGCTACCCCTTCGCCAGGTCCGGGGCGCTGCGCACCGTGCGCCGCTACGACTCCGAGGGGCGCATCGTCGGCGGCCGGCTGCTGGAGATCCCCGAGGCGGCCGAGGAGGGCTTCGACGAGGCGTTCGCGGAGGCCTTCGCGGACCCGGAGGTGGTGCTCGTCCATGTACGGGCGGTGGAGTACGGCTGCTTCCACTTCGAGGTACGCCGCTGACGCGAACGCCGGACGGGCTTCGAGCCCGTCCGGCGCTTCGGGACCGGAAGATCTACGCGCGCGGCTCCGCCGCCACCAGCTCCGCGATCTGGACCGCGTTCAGCGCGGCGCCCTTGCGCAGGTTGTCGTTGGAGACGAACAGCGCCAGGCCGTTCTCCACCGTCTCGTCGTCGCGGATGCGGCCTACGTAGGAGGCGTCCTTGCCCGCGGCCTGGAGCGGCGTCGGGATCTCGGACAGCTCGACCCCGGGGGCGTCCTTCAGCAGCTCGTACGCCCGCTCCACGCTGATCGGGCGCTCGAAGCGGACATTGACCTGGAGGGAGTGCCCGGAGAAGACCGGCACCCGCACACAGGTCCCGGAGACCTTCAGCTCCGGGATCTCCAGGATCTTGCGGGACTCGTTACGGAGCTTCTGCTCCTCGTCCGTCTCGAAGGAGCCGTCGTCCACGATCGAACCCGCGAGCGGCAGCACGTTGAAGGCGATCGGGCGCTTGTAGACGGTGGGCTCGGGGAATTCCACGGCGTCGCCGTCGAAGGTCAGCCGGTCGGCGTTCTCGACGACCTTGCGGGCCTGGTCGTGCAGTTCGGCGACGCCCGCGAGCCCGGAGCCGGACACGGCCTGGTAGGTGGTGGCGACGAGCGCGGTGAGACCGGCCTCGTCGTGCAGCGGGCGCAGCACGGGCATCGCGGCCATCGTGGTGCAGTTCGGGTTGGCGATGATGCCCTTGGGCCGGTTGGCGACCGCGTGCGGGTTGACCTCGGAGACCACCAGCGGGACCTCGGGGTGGCCGCGCCAGGCGGACGAGTTGTCGATCACGACGGGCCCCTGGGACGCCACCTTCTCGGCGAGCGCCCTGGAGGTGGCGCCGCCCGCGGAGAAGAGCACGATGTCCAGGCCGGTGTAGTCGGCGGTGGACGCGTCCTCGACGGTGATCCGCTCGCCCCGCCACTCGATGATCGATCCCGCGGAGCGGGCGGAGGCGAACAGCCGCAGCTCGTCGGCCGGGAAGTTCCGCTCGGCCAGGATGGTGCGCATGACTGTGCCGACCTGACCGGTGGCTCCGACGATTCCGACCTTCACAGGGACTCCTCCGTACGTACATGCGGCCCGGGTGCCGCGTCCATGATGCGTCTCCCCGTGCCCGCCTTGTCCAATCCATTCCGCCGGTCGGGACGGTGCGTCGTGGGTCACAGGGCAGGCGACGTACGTAAGGGGCGGGCGCCCGTCCGGACGCCCGCCCCTCCTCCTACGTATGCACCGTTACGGCGTAACCGTTACGGCAGGACCTTCTCGATCACGACACTGCCGGTGCCCGCGGCCGTACCGCGCGCGTTCAGCAGCTGGACCTCGCCGAAGAACTGCCGGCCCTCCGGAGCCGCGCCGCCCACCGTCACCTCGGCGGAGACCTCCGCCGACGCGCCGTTGGCGAGCTTCACCGGGGTGTCGCCGACCGTGACCTTGCCGAGCGACGCCGAGTAGAAGACGTCGCGGTAGTTGTACTCGGTGGTCCCGGCCGGGACCGAGTAGCCGGCCACCACGAAGGTGTACTCACCGGCTGCCGGCGCGATCAGGCTCACGGCCTCCTCGGAGTCGCCGTCGGCCGCCTGGCCGACGAGCACGCCGTCCCTGAAGACCGCGAGGTCCAGGTCCGCCGACTGGTCGGAGACGCCGCCGATGGCCACGTCGAGCCGCTCGACGCCCGCACCGAGGGTGACGGTCGTCTCCTTCTCCTCGCCCTGGCCGATCGAAGGCCGGTCGACCTTCGCCGAGCCGAGCGAGCCGCCCGCGAGCTTGCCGTCGATGGCGGCGAACCCGTTGGTGACGGTCCACTCGACCGGGGTCGGCGTACCGATCTTGGCCTCGGGGAGCGTGGTGACCGCCGGGTCGAACGAGGCACCGAGCACGGTGACGTCCAGCTTGTACGGGTTGTTCAGCAGCGGCGACGTACGACGCGACTCGACCTCGATCTCCCAGACGCCCGGCGTCGGATCCACGTACGAACGCAGGTCCGGACGGCAGGTGTTGGCCGGGTTCACGTAGTTCGGGTAGCAGAAGATCGTCGAGCTGTCCTCCATCTGCACACCCTGCGGGTGCAGGCTGATGAAGCGGGTCTGGCTGCCCGCCGCGAGTCCGCCGAGCGCGACCTCAAGGGTCTTGGCGCCCTCGGGGACGGTGATGAAGTACGACTCCGTGCCGTTGCGGTCGACCGAGCCCAGCGACGAGTACGCGAACGAGGGCTTCGCCAGCTTCTTGGAGACGACCACCGTGGTGAGGATCTGCTTGTCCACGCCCGTGCTGGAACGGTCGTCCAGTTCGAGGATGGCGCTGTGCGCGCCGGCCTGGTCGGCCTTGGCCTGCACGGTGACGGTGACCGGCTTGTTCTTCGGCAGCTTGACGTTCTTGCCGCTCAGCAGCTTGAAGGTGCCGTCGTTGTACTTCCAGTTGAGCTGGTGCGCCACCAGGCCCTTGGGACCGGTGGTGCGGGTGATGGTGACGTCGTACGTCCGGCTCTTGCCGGCCTGGAGGCCGCCTTCGCGGTCGTAGAGACCGGTGCCGAAGCCCGGGGTCTTGAGCGCGAAGTCGATCGAGGTGTCGACCGGGGCCTTGACGCTGTACTCGTTGGCCTTGGCGCCGTCCTGGATCGCGTCCCACGCGCCGACGACGTCGATGAGGCCCGCGCCCTGCTCGTGCGCCTTCTTGCCGACGATCTTGGTGGCGGTGGAGGTGAGAGCGGTGCGCAGCTTCGCGGGGGTCAGTTCGATCCCCTCCTGCTTGGCCGCCGAGAGCAGCAGCGCGCTCGCGCCGGTCGCCTGCGGCGAGGCCATCGAGGTGCCCTGGAGCATCGAGTAGCCGGGCGGCAGCGTGTAACCGGCCTCGGCGACGGGGCCGCCGGGGGACCAGGTCTGCGTGGTGTTGATGGCGGCGCCGGGGGCCGAGATGATCGGCGCGAAGCCACCGTCCTCACGCGGACCGCGGGCGGAGAACGGCATCATGTCGTAGTCGGTCGTGACGACCGAGCCGTAGTTCGCCGCCCAGGTCTCCTTGGAGATGGAGGCGCCGACCGAGATGACCTTGTCCGCGACGGCGGGGTCGCTGATGGTGTTGGTACCGGGGCCGTCGTTGCCCGCGGAGATCACCAGCTGGACGCCGTAGGTGTCGATGAGCCGGTTGTAGAGCTCGGCCCGCGCGTTGTTGCCGTCGTTCAGACCGGGCAGTCCGCCGATGGACATGTTGACGATGTCCACGCCGCGCTCGATGACGAGGTCGGCCATGCCCTCGGTGAGGGCGATGTTGGTGCAGCCGCCGCTCCAGGTGCAGGCGCGCGAGGAGACCAGCTTGGCGCCGGGCGCCGCGCCGTTCATCTTGCCGCCGAACAGGCTGTTGGCCGCGGTGATACCGGCGACGTGCGTGCCGTGCGAGCCCTCGATGACACCGATGTTGACGTAGTCGGACTTGACGCCCGCGTTGTTGACGACGTCCTCGCGGACCTCGACGACGAACGGGATGCGCTCGACGATCTCCGTCTTCGGGTTGTCCTCGCCGAAGTAGCCGACCTGGAAGCCGTTGCGGTACGGCTTCATGATCGTGTCGTTGCCGAACTTGGCGTCGTTGTTGAGGTCGATGCGCACGGTCCGGGTTCCCGTGTCGTACAGCATCGCCCACACGTCGGTGGTGTCGCCGTCCCGGTTCAGGTCCCCGGCCATGTCGCCGCCGCGCGTGGCGGATTCGGCGAACAGGTTGAACTTGTAGTTCCCGGCCGGGGCCGAGTACGTCCGGTTGTTGACCGTGAACGACGGGCCCTTGACGTCGAACTGCATCGGACGCCAGGTGCCGTCACCGTCGTTGACCGGGTCCGTCGCCGTGACCCAGTCGACGATCTTGCGCTCGCCGGTGCTGGTCTTCTGCAGCGACGGGTGACCCAGGTCGATGCCCGAGTCGAGGATGCCGATGGTGACCCCGCGGCCGTCGGCCTTCGGGTTCTGCTTGACGAAGTCCACCGCACCGGTCTCGAAGGACGGGTTGTACGGGTTCTTCGCCGGGGTGTTCGCGCCGGGCGCCGTCGCGGCCACGGCACCCTTGGCCTTCGCCGCGCCCTTCACCGTGTCGGCGGCGGGCGTCGGGTCGTCCAGCTCGACCTCGTGCTTGAGGTCGATGCCGTGGACCGAGGAGAGCTTCCCGGCCGCCTTGAGCGCGGCCTCGGCCTTGCCCGTGGGCAGGGTGGCCCGTACGTAACCGAGCTTGTCGTACGTCTTGCCGACCACCGCGCCGGACACGGCGTCGAACTGGTCGGAGACCTGCTCGGTCTGGCCCGGGGCCGTGGCCACCATGACGGTGACGTTCTTCTCGCCCTCGGCGACGGCCTTGTCGAGCAGGTCGACGTCGTCCGAACCGAGCTTCTCGGTGGCGGACTTGGCGGGTTTCACAGGTGCGGAGGCGGCCGGGTCGTCGGCAGCCGGAGCGGCGAAGACAGGCAGCGCGCCGGTGGCTATCAGCGCGGCGGCCAGGCCCGTGGCGGCGGCGACCCGAGCCACGCGTCTCGGACCGGATATGGAGCTCTCGGATTCGGAGGTCATCAGCATCCCTGCTTGTGAAAGAGACAGTCCGGAATTCGGTACCGGATGACCGCTCAGCTTTGCGTAAATGACCAGGGTTTGTGGAGAGCTGTCGGTGCAGGGAAGTGGCGGTGGCGTACATCCGCCATCGGGCGCCCTCCGCCATCGAGGATCAACCGCCCGATATCCGGGCTTCTTGCCGCCCGGCCGTCGCCGTCGGCGGCACCGCGGCCGTACGGCCCGACCTCATCGCGGCAGCACGGCCACCCGCGCCGGGGGCTCCCGGTCGGCCGCCGCGAGCAGGGCCGTACGGACCACCGTCGCCTGCAACTCCAGTGAGTCCCGCAGTTTCCTGGGCGTCAGATGGACGACCGTGATGCCGAGCCGCTCCAACCGCTCGCGCTTGCGGGCGCACTCCGACCAGGCGACGTCGTCCTGCGGTGTCCTGCCGTGGCGCGGCGCGCGGGTGTCCAGTTCCACGGCGACCGCGTGGTCGGGCCAGTACGCGTCGAGGCCGCCGAGGTACGGGCCGCCCGGCAGGCGCAGGTCGACGTTCCAGACCGGCTCGGGGAGCCCGCACGTGCGCACCATCTCGTAGAGCCGGTCCTCGGCGAGCGCCCGGCCGGCGGCGAGCAGCGAGTCGACGGCGTCCACCACATGCGGCCGGGACAGCAGCCGGGCCTGGCTCAACTCCCGTACGACCGCCGCCGGTTCGCAGTGCGCGTCCCGTACGGCCTCGGTGAGCAGCAGGCGTACGGCCGCCGGGTCGGTGAGCCGGGCGACCGCGTCGGCCAGGGCGCGCGCGACGGGCGCGACGGGGAGCCCGGTGACCCGCTCGGCGCCGGGCAGCGCGTGCGCGCGCACGATTCGGACGTAGCCCGTGGAGCGCAGTCGGCGGGTGCGGGGGACGAGGACGTCGATGTGGGTCAGGGCGGTCAGCGCGGGGGCCGACGAGAGGCCGTGCAGGGTGAGGGCGGCGAGGCCGGTGATCATGGCGGTGTCGCCGGGGGTGCCGGTGCCGGTGCCGGTGCCGGTCCCGGCCGATCCGCCGACCGGCCGCTCGGCGGACGCGCGGGCGGGCTGGGCCGGGACGTCCCCGCCCGCCGCGCCGCCGGCCGGGCGGCGCTCCGCGTACAACAGGGCCCCGCGCAGGCGCTCTTCGCTGGTGGGCGTCGACCGGTGGAGCAGGAACACCCCGGGCAGCAACTGCTGCCAGGGCCCCTCGGGCGCGCAGCGCGCGGCGACGCGGGCGGCGCCGACACCGTGCTCACGCAGTTGCGCGGCGGACAGGACGCGCCGCCGCGCACCGTCGAGGTGGCTGAGCGGGCGGGGCGAGAGCGGAGAGGGGGTTTCGCCGCCGCAGGAGGTGGAGGAATTGTTCATGTCCGTGGCTTCCCCGCGAACCGGCCATCTCCTAACCGCTGTTACGAGCCCGTCGACAAATCTGGACAAGCTCGCCCTAAAGTACGGACGTTCGATCGCCGATCAGGCGGGGCGCTTTCGGATCAGCGAGGCGCTCGCCGATCGGGCGGGGCGCTTTCGAACACGCCCCGCTCCCGACCCCGCGCCTCCCGACCGCGCGCTCCCCGACCCCGCGCCCGCTCAGACGGACGCCCGCGCCGCCGCCGCGTCGCACGCCTGGGCGGCCAGCGCCCGCACCAGGTCGTCCCGCGCCTCAAGTACCAGACGGCGCAGGGCCGGTGGCGCGTCCGGGTGCGCGGTGAGCCAGGCGTCCGTGTCGCGTACGGTCTCCGGGCGGTCCTGGAGGCTCGGGTACAGACCCCGCACCACATCCATGCCGATCTGGATCGAGCGCTCGGCCCACACCCCTTCGATCACCTCGAAGTACTTCTCCGCGTACGGCGCGGTCAACGCCCGCTGCCCCGGCTGCGCGAAGCCCGCGATCGTCGCCTCCACCAGCGCGTTCGACAGGGCGTCGGAGTCGACGACGTCCGACCACGCGGTCGCCTTGACCTCCTCCGAGGGGCGCCCGGCCAGACAGCGGACCTGATGGCGCTTGCCCGACGCCGTGTCGTCGCGCGCCAGTTCCGCCGCGATCACGGACTCGTCGGCCAGGCCGTGCGAGGCCAGCGGACGCAGCAGGCTCCAGCGCAGCTCCTGGTCGACATCGAGACCGTCGATCTTCGCCGTGTTGTCCAACAGGCCCCGCAGCAGCTGGAAATCGGCGTCCGAGGTGGCGGTCGACGCGAAGAACCGCGCCCAGGTCAGCTGGTGCTGACTGCCCGGCTCGGCCAGCCGCAGCTCGCCCAGCGCGCCCTCCGCCAGTGCCTTCGCGCCTTCCTCGCGCCACGCGGGCGCCGCGTAGTGGATCAGCGCACCCTGCGCCCACGCGTGCAGCATCTGGAGCACACCGATGTCCGACTCGCGCCCGGCGAAGCGCAGCACCAGGGCGATGAAGTCCCGGGCCGGCATCAGCCCGTCGCGCGTCAGATTCCACAGCGCCGACCAGCACAGCGCCCGCGCCAACGGGTCGGTCAGCTCGCCGAGATGCTCGCGCAGCGTCTCCAGCGAGCCCTCGTCGAAACGGATCTTGCAGTACGTCAGATCGTCGTCGTTGACCAGGATCAGGTCGGGCCGCTCGGCCCCGGCCAGCTCCGTGACGACCGTACGCGGCCCGTCGACGTCGACCTCGGCGCGCGCGTACCTGACCAGCTCGGCCTCCACGCTCTGGCGCCGGTACAGACCCACGGCCACCCGGTGCGGGCGCAGTTCAGGGTGCGAATCGGCGGCCTCCTGGAGCACGGCCAGCTCCGTCACATGGCCGGTGGCGTCGTAAGTGACCGCCGGGGTAAGGGAGTTGACGCCCGCTGTCTCCAGCCAGGAGCGCGACCACGACGTCAGGTCGCGCCCCGACGTCTCCTCCAGCACCGACAACAGGTCGCCGAGGCGGGTGTTCCCGTACGCGTGGCGCTTGAAGTAGCGCCGCGCGCCTTCCAGGAACGCCTCGCGCCCCACGTACGCGACGAGCTGCTTCAGCACCGCCGCGCCCTTGGCGTAGGTGATGCCGTCGAAGTTGAGCTTGGCGTCCTCCAGGTCACGGATGTCGGCCGTGATCGGATGTGTGGACGGCAGCTGATCGGCGCGGTACGCCCATGACTTGCGGCTGTTGGCGAAGGTCACCCACGCGTTGGTGAAGCGCGTCGCCTCCGCCAGCGACAGCGCGCCCATGAAGTCGGCGAACGACTCCTTGAGCCACAGGTCGTCCCACCACAGCATCGTCACGAGGTCGCCGAACCACATGTGCGCCATCTCGTGCAGGATGACGTTCGCGCGGCGCTCGTACGACGCCTGGGTGACCCGGCCCCGGAAGACGTAGTCCTCGCGGAAGGTCACACAGCCGGGATTCTCCATCGCGCCGATGTTGTACTCCGGCACGAACGCCTGGTCGTACTTCCCGAAGGGGTACGGGTAGTCGAAGTTGTCGTGGAAGAAGTCCAGGCCCTGCTTGGTCACCAGGAAGATGTCGTCGGCGTCGAAGTGCCGGGCGAGACCCTTGCGGCAGAGCGCGCCGAGCGGGATCTCCAGGGTGGAGCCGTCGGGCAGCGCGCGCCGGTACACGTCGGTGACGTGGTGGTACGGCCCGGCCACGACGGCCGTGATGTACGTCGAGATCGGCTTGGTCTCCGCGAATGTCCACACACCGGTATCGGCGCCGGACCCGGTCGCCGCACCGTTGCTCCAGACCGTCCAGCCCTCCGGCGCGGTCACCTCGAAGCTGAACGGCGCCTTCAGATCGGGCTGTTCGAAGTTGGCGAAGACCCGGCGCGCGTCGGCCGGTTCGTACTGCGTGTAGAGGTAGACCTCGCCGTCCTCCGGGTCGACGAAGCGGTGCATGCCCTCGCCCGTGCGGCTGTACGCGCACTGAGCGTCCACGACCAGCACATTCTCCTCGGCCAGCCCGAACAGGGCGATCCGCGAGCCGTCGAACACCACGGACGGGTCCAGCGGGCGCCCGTTCAGCGTCACCGACGTCACGCTCGGCGCCACCAGATCGGCGAAGGTGGCGACGCCCGGCCGCGCCGACCGGAAGCGGATCGTCGTCACGGAGCGGAAGGTGCGCGCCGCGCCGCTCCCCGGCGAGTTGTCCGGCGTCTCACCGACGGCCGAACGCAGGTCGAGGGCGACCTCGTACCCGTCGACGGACAGCAGCTCGGCCCGCTCGCGGGCCTCGTCGCGGGACAGATTCTCACCGGGCACGGGCACTCCTTCGTGTACGTGTTTTTGCCTACAACGGTTCGAATTCTCCCACGGGCCACCCACCGGGAGTGTTCCGGGAATGACCGCGGCGACCCGTGGCGTTGCCCGATACGTTGCCCATCGCCTGACCGAACCCGTTCTTTTACGAGGAGAGACACGCCCATGAGTGAGACGAAGACCAAGACGCCGGTCGACTTCTGGTTCGACCCGATCTGTCCGTGGGCCTGGATGACCTCCCGCTGGATGCTGGAGGTGGAGAAGGTCAGGAACGTCGAGGTCAGCTGGCACGTCATGAGCCTGGCCGTGCTGAACGAGCCGAAGATCGACGAACTTCCCGAGCAGTACCGGGAGGGCCTGAAGGCCGCGTGGGCCCCGGTCCGCGTCGTGATCGCCGCCCAGCAGCTGCACGGCGACGAGGTCGTCGGCAAGCTCTACACCGCCCTGGGTACCCGCTTCCACAACGCCGGCGAGGGCAACAGCCTCGAAACCATCTCCGCGGCGCTGGCGGACGTCGGCCTGCCCGCGGACCTCATCGAGTACGCGGACAAGGACACGTACGACACCGAGCTGCGCGCCTCCCACAACGAGGGCATCGACAAGGTCGGCCAGGAGGTCGGCACCCCGGTGATCGCGGTGCCCGGCTCGGACGGCGAGCAGATCGCCTTCTTCGGCCCGGTCGTCACCCCCGCGCCCAAGGGCGAGGAGGCCGCCAAGCTGTGGGACGGCACGCTGATGGTCGCCTCGATTCCCGGCTTCTACGAGATCAAGCGCACCCGTACGCAGGGGCCGATCTTCGACTGACCGGCGGTCCGTGTCACGGGCCGCGCGGTGAGCTCGTCGCGGCGCCCGCCGGTGACCGAGCCTATGTGGAAGGACCCCCGCGAGTCATGTCCTCGCGAGGGTCCTTCGTCATTCCGTCCGCAGGTGAAGGCTGAGAAGACGATCACGAGCAGGACGACTTCGGGGGCGGCGGTGCCGCGTCAGGGGGCCAGGAGCAGGATGTCGTCCCGCTCCTTCGCCGCCGCGTAACGCTGCGCCACGTCCTGCCAGTTGACGACGCGCCACATCGCCTCGATGAAGTCCACCTTCTGATTCTTGTACTGGAGGTAGAAGGCGTGCTCCCAGGCGTCGAAGACCAGGACCGGCACGGATCCCTGTCCGACATTGCCCTGGTGGTCGTAGACCTGTTCCACGATCAGCCTGCCGCTGACCGGCTCGTACGCCAGTACGCCCCAGCCGGAGCCCTGCGTCGTCGCCGCCGCCTTCGTCAGCTGGGCCTTGAAGCCCGGATACGAGCCGAACGACTCGGTGATCGCGTCGGCCAGGTCACCGAGGCCGTCGGCCGCCAGCGGCTCGCCGCCGCCGTGGTCGCCCGTCATGTTGTGCCAGTAGATCGAGTGCAGGATGTGGCCGGAGAGATGAAAGGCAAGGCTCTTCTGAAGGCCGTTGATCGCGCCCCAGGACTCCTTGTCGCGCGCCTCGTCCAGCTGCTCCAGGGTGTCGTTCGCACCCTTCACGTACGCGGCGTGGTGCTTGTCGTGGTGGAGCTCGACGATCTGCGGATTGATGACCGGTTCGAGCGCCGCGTAGTCGTACGGAAGTTCGGGGAGTGTGTAGATGGCCATGGCCGAGCCCTCCTGCTGCTTATTGCGCATCTTATGCAACTGCACGTTAACAGCAAGAGGGCCCGGTGTTGATCAGGCGTCGGTCCTAGGACGCGTCCCGCGCCATCGCCGCGATGTCCGGGTAGTCCGTCACCACGGCGTCCACCCCACGGCCGAAGTGCAGCGCGTACTCGGCGAAGGCGTCACCGAACTCGTTGGGATTCGTACCGCGCCGGAACTGCGCGGGCAGGTACTGGTTCTCCGCGCGGAAGGTGTACGCGCCCACCTTCAGACCCGCCCGGTGCGCGTCCGCCAGCAGAGTGAACGGCTCCACGACGGACGACTTGTCGGGCCCGATCCAGTCCGCGTACCGCGCGATCTTCCGCAGCCCCTCCGGCGTCATCATGTCCTTGTACGTCGTGGGGTCACCCGCCGCGACGTGGTCGTACGGCGCGCCCGTCGTGCCCAGCGCCTGCCAGAGCGGCAGCCGCAGCCGCTCCTCGGCGAACGCCGCGAGGCTGCTGGGCTCGAACGACTGCACCACGCATTCGTCGGCGTCCAGCCGGTAGCGCCGCACGATCCGCGCCAGCGCCGGCTCCAAGGGCAGCCCGATGGAGCGGAAGTAGGTGGGGTGCTTGGTCTCCGGGAAGACGGCGATCCGGCGGCGGTACCGCCGGGACAGCTCGCGGGCCAGCTTCACGACCTCCTCGAAGGTCATCACCGGCTCACGGCCGTCGAAGACGGTGTTGCGGTTACGGATCAGCGGCAGGCGCTCGACGGCCCGCAGGGTCTTCAGCTCGGCCAGCGTGAAGTCCTCGGTGAACCAGCCGGTCACCGCCCGCCCGTCGACGGTCTTCGTCGTACGCCGGTCGGCGAACTCCGGGTGCTTGGAGACGTCCGTCGTCCCGGAGATCTCGTTCTCGTGCCGCACGACCAGGACATGGTCCTTGGTGGGGACGAGATCGGGCTCGATCCAGTCGGCGCCGGTCTGCACGGCGTAGGTGTACGCGGCCGCGGTGTGCTCGGGCCGCCAGCCGGCGGCGCCCCGGTGGCCGATCACCACGGGGCGGCCGGAGCCGCCGGGGCGCCCCGGCGACCGAGTGGTGGCCGCCGCCGTGGCGGGCAGCGCGGTGACGGCGGTCGCCGCGGTGGCGGCCCCGGCCGCGAGCAGTATCGAGCGGCGTCTGGGCTCTGCGGACATACGGGTCTCCCTCGTGAGGCTCGTGAACGGCGGACAGTTGGCGTGATCCAGGGTTCGGCGGCAGCACGATAGGCAGGTGGGCGGGGCGAGTTGGCGCGATGCGCGGTTGATTCACCGGCTGTGCGCCGGGTGGCCATCGCGGGTTCACCACGGGCCGCCGGAGAACGTCACCCACGGCGCCGGACCGCGTCCGGCGTACGGTGCCGGCCCCTCCCGCGCACGCAGGGCGGCGGCCTCCTACGAACCGCCCCGCCCCCGCGCCGCGCCCAGCCGCGCCAGATGGTCCTCGTACCCCTTCGCGTAGTACGCCGCCCGCTCCGGATCCGGGTCCACCACCGCCGTCGGGGTCGTCCACGCCGCCACGTCCAGCGGGACCCCGTGGCGCGCGGCCGACGCGAGCACCGCGCCACGCGCGCCCACCTCGCCCTCCACGATGCGCAGCGGCCGGCCCAGCACATCCGCGAACAGCCGCGTCCACGCGGGGCTCCGCGTGCCGCCGCCGCACACCGCCAGGGTGCCCGTCAGGCCCGCCGCCTCCAGGCAGTGCCGGGCGGCGTAGGCGATGCCCTCACAGGTGGCGCGGATCAGATCGGCGGCCGTCGACTCCAGGGAGACACCGGTCAGTTCGGCCCGCAGCGCCGGGTCGACGAACGGCGCGCGCTCGCCGGACGGGGCGAAGTAGGGGAGCACCCGGACCCCGCCCGCGCCCGGTTCCACCGCGTCGAGCAGCGCGTCCACCTCCGCGTGGTCCGTGCCGGTCGTCGTCAGTACCCAGTCGAGCGCGGCGGTCCCGACCATCGCGGGCATGGCGCGCAGCCAGTGCCCCGGCCGGTCCGTCGAGATGTGCAGCCCGCCCGGCTCGCCGTCCAGGTCGAGCGTGTCCGTCGCGACGAGCGAGGCCAGGCAGGTGCCGATGATGAGCAGCCCGTCGCCCGGCTCGGTGACCCCCGCGCCCAGCGCGCTGGCCGGCAGGTCGTACGGCCCGTTGGCGATCCGTACGCCCGAGGGCAGCTCACCGATCGCGACCGGGTCGCTGACCGGGGCCAGCAGCCGCGCCCGGTGCGAGAGCCCCAACTCCCCGAGCACGTCGTCGGAGTACGCCCGCGTCCTCGGGTCCAGGAAGGGCATCGACGCGTCCGAGACGTCCGTCGCCCGCACTCCGGTCAGCCGCTGGAAGACCATGTCCTTGCAGTACAGCGCCGTCGTCGCCGCGTCCAGCGCCGCCGGCTCGTGACGGTCGAGCCAGGCCAGCACGGGACCCGGGCAGCCGGGGAACATCGCGCTGCCGCTGTGGCGGAACACCGACTCGAAGACGCCGGACGCCAGCCACGCGTCCACGAACTCGTGGGCCCTGCCGTCCATCCAGGAGATCGCGGGCCGCACGGGACGCCCCTCGGCGTCGACCAGCCAGACCCCGTCGCCCTGGCCGGTGAGCCCGGCCAGTTCGACCGGCTCGGGCAGGGCGGCGGTGAGCGTGCCCAGGGCGTCGGCGACCGCGCCGTACAACTCCTCCATGTCCTGCTCGACATGGCCGCCGTGGATGTCGAGGCGCACCGGGCGGGACTCGACGGCCAGGGCGTGGCCGGCCGCGTCGAAGGCCGCGGCCTTCACCGTGGACGTGCCGACATCGATACCGACGTACATCACGCTCTCCTCAGGTCCGGGTCTCGGTGGGCGTGGCTGTCACGTCAGGCAGTGCGCCAGCGGCTCGCCCTTGGCGTAGCGCGCCACCTCCGCCGACGCGATCCGCGCCGCCTTGCGCGCCACGGCCTTGCTCGCCCCGCCCAGATGCGGGGTCAGCACCAGATTCGGGGTGCCGAGCAGCCGCGAGCCGAGCGGCAGCGGCTCCTGCTCGTACGTGTCGAGCGCGGCCGTCGCGAGCTGCCCGCTGTCGAGCGCGTCGCACAGCGCGTCCGTGTCGAGCAGCCCGCCGCGCGCCACGTTCACCAGGGTCGATCCCCTTGGCAGCAGGGCGAGTTCGCGCGCGCCGATCAGGCCCTTCGTCTCCGGGGTGAGCCGTGCGTGCAGGGTGACGACGCTCGACCGGGACAGCAGCGCCTCCAGCGACGGGGACCGCATGCCGTGCACGTCGCCGCGTACGTACGGGTCGTACACCTCCACCTCGGCGCCGAACGCGGTCAGCACACGGGCGACCCGGCTGCCGACCGCGCCGTAACCGATCAGCCCGACAGGCGTGTCCTCCAGCTCCGGGCCGCAGCGCTCGTACGTGTAGTGCGTGGCGTCCCACTTCCCGTCCAGGGCGAGGGAGTTGTGCGCCTCGGGGATCCGCCGCAGCGCCGCCAGCATCATCCCGACCGTGAACTCGGCCGTGGCCGCCGCGTTGCGCCCCGGCGCGAAGCAGACCTTGACGCCGCGCGCCCGAGCCGCCTCGACGTTGACGTTGACCGGGCCGCCCCGGCATACGGCGATCATCCGCAGCGCGGGGGAGGCGGCCAGCACCCGTTCGGTGAAGGGACCCATCTGGGTCACACAGACGTCGACTCCGTCCAGCGCCTCGATCAGCGCGTCCTCGGAGTCGTTGGCCTCGTCGACCTCGGCGACCTTGCCGAAGGGCGTGAGCGGCCAGGGGAGGGTGAGTTCGGTGATCTCGGCCGGGGCGGCGACATCGTGCC
Organism: Streptomyces panacea; assembly: GCF_040560175.1. NCBI lineage: Bacteria > Bacillati > Actinomycetota > Actinomycetes > Kitasatosporales > Streptomycetaceae > Streptomyces > Streptomyces panacea. The sequence continues at coordinate 304 of NZ_JARJHW010000054.1, read as the reverse complement.
GCAAAGCCTCGGTGATCAGGGAGTTGAGGACGAAGTGGTCACCCGCGGCGAGGATCTTCACGTCAGGGCATCTCCTGTCTCGGCGTCGAACACGTGCGTGTGCTGCGGGTCGGCGGTGACGCGCACGGTGTCGTCCCGGTCCAGGCGGACCTCCGGGCCGGTCTCCACGACGAGTGGTTCCGCGACGCCGTCGAGCGTGAGCGTGGCGATTCCGGACTCCAGGAGCGGCTCATGGGCGCTGACCGTAGCCCGTACGGCGCCGTCCGCCGCCCCGCCCGGCCCGGTGTCCCCCGTCCCTGTCTCT